>CAZTDL010000186.1:0-7979 GCA_964612775.1 uncultured Lentisphaeraceae bacterium | reverse complement strand
CGCGCAGATTACGGTAGATTTCCTCGCTGATAAACGGCGTGAAAGGCGCGGCCACTTGGCATAGATGCGCCAGCACATACCGCAACGTGCGATACGCGTGGATCTTGTCGTCGTCATTCTGAGACTTCCAGAAGCGCCTGCGGCTTCGGCGAATATACCAGTTAGTCAGATCCTCAACGAAACTCACGAAAGGACGCACCGAACGCTGGAGGTCATACACATCCATCGCCTCGGTCACGTCTTTCACCAAGGTTTCAAGCGAGCTGACGATCCAACGGTCAAGCACGTTCGGACTCGAAGGTCTGGTTAACTCCTCATCATAAAACCCATCCACATTGGCATAAGTCACGAAGAAACTATAGGCGTTCCACCACGGGATCAGCAGGTCACGCAAAATCTGCTTCACGCCACTCTCCGAGAAACGCAAATTTTCCGCACGCACAACAGGCGAGTAAATCAGGTATAACCGCAAAGCGTCAGCGCCATACGCGTCTATGATATTCGTGGGATCCGGATAGTTCTTGAGACGCTTGGACATCTTCTTGCCGTCTTCAGCCAGCACCAGACCGTTCACGACAACGTTCTTAAAAGGCGCCTTGTCAAAAAGGCAGGTTCCGAGCACCATCAGCGTATAGAACCAGCCTCGCGTCTGATCAAGACCTTCCGCGATGAAGTTCGCGGGGAAGAAACTCGATTCCGCCCCCTTGTGTTCAAACGGATAGTGTTGCTGCGCATATGGCATGGACCCCGACTCAAACCAGCAGTCGAGAACTTCCGGCGTGCGCCGATAGGTTTTGCCATCCTTCTGAATCACAACCTTGTCCACGAAGTGCTTGTGCAGATCCGTGACCTTAACACCGGACAGGGCTTCCAATTCAGCCACAGAACCGACACAGATCATGTCCTCTGCATCCCGTTCGTTAATCCAGATAGGGATACAAGAACCCCAGAACCGATTACGGCTAATGTTCCAGTCGTGCGCATCCTTGAGCCAGTTTCCGAAGCGCTTGTCGCCCACATAGTCGGGCATCCAATGGACGCTGTTATTGTTGCGGACCAGACGATCACGCACGTCCTCGACACGCACGTACCACGCCTCGATGGCGCGATAGACGAGAGGCGTATCCGTACGATCACAGAACGGATAGCTGTGAACGATGGTGCTTTGATGCACCAACTTACCCTCCCGTTTCAACCGTTTGATCAAATCCTTGTCGCAATCCTTGCAAAAACGGCCCTTGTACTCAGGCAAAGTATCGGTGAAATTGCACGAGGCATCGAGAGGATCAACAATCACATTCAGCCCCGACTCTTTACACACGCGAAAATCATCCTCGCCATACGCCGGCGCAATGTGCACAAGTCCCGTGCCGTCTGTCGTACTCACAAATCCGTCGTTCAAGACGCGAAACGCGCCCGCCGTCGAATACTCGGCGAAGTATGGGAAGATCGGCTCGTAGGTCCACCCCTTCAGGACGGCGCCCTTCATACGCGCGACGATCTCATAACCTTCCGACATCTTGTAATAAGCGGAAATGCGGGCCTCGGCCATGACGAAGCAGACGTTATCTGTCAAATCGCGAACCACCGCATAATCAACCTCGGGACCCGCACAAATCGCCAAATTTTCGGGAAGCGTCCACGGCGTAGTGGTCCAGATCAACAGATACGTCTCACCCCAAGCGGAATCTGCGCCCGTCAGGACTTTCGCACGCACCGTGACCGCCGGATCCTGTACATCCTTATAGTTGCTGCCGGCCTCAAAATTGCTGAGCGGCGTACTGAGTTTCCAGCTGTACGGCATGATGCGATAGGACTTATAAACGCGCTTCTGATCCCACAACTGCTTAAAAACCCACCAGATACTCTCCATGAATGCGGGATCCATGGTCTTATAATCGTTATCGAAATCGACCCAACGTCCCATACGCGTAACGGTCTTACGCCACTCGCCCACATACTTGAGCACCATGGAGCGGCACTGTTCGTTAAATGTATCTACGCCCAGCTGGCGAATTTCGTACGTGCCGCTTACGCCTAACGCCTCTTGCGCCAACGCCTCAATCGGCAAACCGTGACAATCCCAGCCAAAACGGCGCTCGACATGATAGCCGCGCATGGTCTGATAGCGCGGGACAATATCCTTGATAGTGCCCGCCAAAAGATGCCCGTAATGCGGCAGGCCTGTCGCGAAAGGCGGCCCGTCATAAAAAACATAATCGCGTTTATCCCGATTGCGCTCCACGCTCTTTTTAAAGATGTTATGAGACTCCCAAAACGCAAGGAGCGCGCGTTCCATATTGGGAAAATCGGATTTGTTGGACACGGGCTGAAACATGGTCTTACTCTCTCTTTCCTGCGGCGGCATCAACCGGCACAAAAACATTTAAAAGCACCCCCGGACGAATCCCAAAAAACGAAGCGCGTTTCCCCTGGCCAAAGCGCGCATCGGCGACTTCACCCTGTTCTGCCGACGCGATCACCACAGCCGGATGAACAGATTCGGGAATATCCTCAATGCGCGTCCAATACCCGACCTGACGATACTTACGTAAATACCACGGTAAAGGCCACGTGTCGGGCGTGGGAACCGCAATCGCAATAAGTGTATCAAATCCTGCGTTATTTCTCGCAGCCTTCTCGACCTCGGCCACCAAGTTCATCGCATCCGTTCCCGTATGCGCGTAGACATACGGATTACGCGGATCGGCCGCCAATTTAAAACAGGCACGATACGTTTGGCTGACGTGTCGCACAACCACGCCGCCGATCAGCAACAAAAGAACCGTATATCCCACGACGCGCCGGGGCTTTGGCAAACGAGCCAACCCGGCCAAAACGATCCCCGTTCCTACCCCGGCCAAAAGGATGCAACCATGAAGAAACGAGAGTGCGCACCACGGCGTTTTATAAGGAATCGCGCTGTAGAGCGCCGTCAACGTCACGGTATAGATCACGAGAAAACGTAACCATCGCACATGCGCCGAAGAATCAGCAGCTACGCGCGCTGAACGCCAGAATGCGGCAATGATCGCCACCAGTCCGGGAAGCAGCAGCCCGGCTTCAGACCAAACGGGGCCTTTCCCGTACTTGAACCAAAAAATAATTTTTAAATAAAAAAACCAAGGATGCTGATGCTCAGGAACCGCCGTTGCACGCGTGAGATAAGCCGAAAACGTCGAGAACAACGCATCGTGAACGCCTTTCGGATAGGTTAGGAATGAGGAAAACAGCAGGACAGACACAACGGTCGCCGTGCTCAGCGCAATCAGCGCGTGACTTGTTTTCCATGCTCCCAGCAATCGCCGGAAACCACACGCCGCGATGGCCGCAACCGTCGCTGCCGCAAACGAAAGAATGACCGTCTCCTTGGTAGCGGCTGCCAGTCCGGCAAAAGCGCCGAACCCCATTGCATACCACGCAGCAGAAGGCGAAGAAGACCAATCCGATGACCTTACGCTCACATACCGGACGGCACAGAACAACATGCCGGTCAAGAATGTCACAAACATGGTTTCCTGAATAAAAAACCGGCTATAATAGACCATCGCGGGCGAAACCGCAGTTAGCAGCATTGCGGTTACAAGGCCGCCCCGATTGTCGAAAAGCCCCAAGCCCCTTTTAGTCCCCAAACCCGCCATCAGAAACAGAGTGAACACGCTAAAAGTCACAGGAATTAGCCGATAGTTCCATTCGGTTGTCTGAGCAAAAGTTTTTGCCGTGGCACGACAAAAAGGCAACGCCGAGAAATAAAGCACGGGGCCATGGTGATCCGTCGGATCATAATGATACGTGCCGGTATCCAGCAGAATACCGGTACGAACAGCCTGATTAGCCTCGTCTCCATGCATAGGGCGCTGATCAAGACGCGGCAGACGAAACGCCAGTGCGACAAGCGCGATCAACACGACCAGAATAGTCCATTTCAAACGCGACGGACACGAAGCCATCATTGTCAGCGTCCCCGCGGCCCAAGCATAGGCAACCCGGCCGGCCCTTGCTGCATCAGCTGCTGCAGAACCGGTGCGGCAGCCTGTCGCAAGATAGCGTTTTCTTGAATACGCTGCAACGCTTGCATTTTTCCGAATTCAAGCGCTTTCCGCAGCGCATACTGCATTTGTTGCCCTTGTTGCTTCATCGCGCATAGCGTCGCCATATCCAGCCATGCCTGCCAATCGTTGGGACGCAACTGCAAGTAACGCGACAACGGGATAATCATCTTGTCCGGCTGTCCCGCCTCACCATAGATACGCACGATCTCCAAGAGCTGCTCAGGAGCCATCGTTGTCGGCAGACGCGCCATAACGTTATCCATCACCTTCGCCGCGTCCGCTGTTTTCTTGACACTCGCCAGCAACGATCCGATTTCAAAACTCTTCTCCAACGAAAGGTTAGGCAACCCCGCCAACTGGTTGAGATAGACAGCCGCCGAATCATTCTGACCAAGTTCGCGATAGGCCATGGCCAATTCGAACGCATCGTCAGGCGCCAGCGTCTTGCTGACCTGTGCCTTGGCCGTCAATTCGCGGACCTTCGCCTCCGTGTCGCGCACACGGCGGATAAATTTCACGAAGTCAAAGCCTCGCCCGTTGTTCGGATCGCGCCGATTGTACTCGTCCAAAATATCGATCGACTCCGCATATCGCCCTTGGCGAAGCAGCACCTCCTGGATGAGGCGGAAATTAGCCTCGGGACTCACGGGATAAAGCGCACGCGCCTCTTGGAACGCACGCTCGCTCTCCACCATCATGCCACGCGCCGCATACAGGCCGGCAATGGCGCTACGCAGCTTCGAGAATGACTTTTGCGCCGGCAGATCGCGGCGAAACATTTTCGCGCGCAAAAGGTACCGCGAATACCAGTCCCAAAACAGCATATCATTCCGCATCGTCTTTTGATCAATCGGCAAGGGTTCCGAATTGATCTTCATGATCAGCCCATGCGGCGTAAGGTATGGGAACATCCAGTTGATGACATAACTTTCCTCAATGTAGAACGCGTGCCGAGCCTTGTTTTTGGCAAAGATCATATCGCAAAGGATACCGTTGATCTCCATGACGCCCAAAGCCCCGCTCACCTGCACACGCCCATTCTCGATCGTTAGATCCGCATTCTTGGGCCGCTTCCCCGCCTGCACCTCATCGACATAAATCTGAAATGCGCGCGCGCTGTCATCCGGCGACGGTATCCAGATGGGATTGCCATAGAGATCGCGCATCGTGTTCATATAGGTGTTGTCCGCCAGCGCATTCTGAGTAATCAGAAAAACATCGGGGCGCACTTGTGCCGAATAAATCATGTAAGTCGGAACAAAACGCCCGGGATCCGTACCGCCGAAGAAAATGGCGTTGGGCTCCATCTCCGCCGGGAAAAGCGGATTAGGCAAAGGCTCTTCATCCGCCTCCAACTCTTCGGTAATCGCATCGGCGCCTCGCAACTGATAGTTACCGAACTGCCACCCGAAATCATGATCATTCTGCTCCGCACCGCTCATCGAAAAGACGAGATATTCATTGGTGTAGTTTTCATAGACGGGTATGGTCGCTATCAGCAGTCCCGCGCACACCATACAAGCGCACAGAGGCTTTAGCAGCGATTCAGGCAACAGTCCCCGTTTCACCAATGATTTAAGCAACCGGTTGCCAACGGTCAAACCGAAGGCCAGTCCATAACCGATCCAGACGGCGAAAAGCGCATGTGAACTGACAAATTTCACCTTCTGAATAAACGCATCCTGCAAATCGCCCTTGATATTGGCCAACGCCACCAAAAGCACGCCCATCACCAGAAAACCAGCCGTCGTCGCAATCAGCCACTGCTGCGTCACCGTATCCATATCCGAGCGGAAATCAAGACGCTCCTCTGCGAATTTACGAAAGAAATACCAGCCCGCGCCGATCGCCACAATAATGACCATAGCTACGGCCATCGCCCCCAGCTTGACCCCCATCCCCGGATCGGCATGCGCGGCCCCGGCCGTCGAAACCGACATCATTTCGATTATGCCTTTCGCCAGAAAAAGGCCCACTGCCGCAATGATTCCCGCCAGAGAGATTCCGACCGTCAGCGCTTCAGAAATATTATGCGCATTCCATGTGCGTATCACGAATTCCTCGATCTGACGGAACAAAATCGCCGTCACGCCAACAAGCAGAAGCAACAGGATCAGACCGATGAACAGTTTGTCGAGACGCAGAATGGGCTCTCCTCCCATAAACTCGGAAAGGAAAACGACCGCGCAGGTCAACAGATAGAGAGCACTCGCAACATACAACGCACGGAAACGGCGGTGGCCTTTCTTACTGTTCGGGTCGTCGGACGTATCGCCCTTGCCAATCTTAAAACTCCACAGAGAAAAGGGTATGAAACCGAGCGTGGCTGCAATCAAGGTGAACTGCACACGCATATCGGTGAAACAGGAACCCAATTGAAACAGAAATTTAGAGGTAAACACGTCGGAGGGCGCGAGTTTCTCATACTGACCGCGCGTAATGGCGTGCTTGAAACCTTCCCAAGTACGCGGATAGCCCCAGTTCATGGGCGGATTCCGCAGATCGGAAACGATCGGCATGTAGATGTAAAAGGAAACGCCCAATTCCGAGAATAGGGTCGTCAGCGCAACCGTACGCCCGTTCGGCAACATCAGCCAAGCGAACCCGATAATCACAAAATTCCAAATGATCGGCCACCAGAACCACCACGAAGTCGGATGCGTCAAGCCGTTCATACCGCCTTTGCGAAGCAGAACGAACACCGAAAGCTGCACAGCCGCAACCGGCAGAGCAAAGAACAAGCCGCGCGGAATTGTCGCGCTAAGCAGGAAAAGCACGGCCAACGCGCCCATCAAAGCGACCGTAGGCAACGTCCAGTCAAAAGGTGCTCCAACATATCCCTGCGGCAAAGGGGCTCCCTGAATCGCCGACAACCTGAAAAACAGAAACATCATCATCACGCAGGCCGGTATCAGCCACGTCAGCGTTGTCTTGTCGCTTAGCTTCCCCTTCGACGCATATGCGCCACCTATGCAGAGCGCAAACACCAGAACAATAAAACCGGCCACGCTGGTATAAACGGAAGAGTCCATCAGAGGCACATCCGTGGCGGCAAGCGCGACCTTCTTTGCCGCACCCATGGAGAAAAAAATCAGTACGGCGCCGAAAGCCGCGAGACCCGCAGAAATCACCGCGCCTTGCGCACTGAGCCGCGTCAAAAAAGGGACGCGCGTCTTAGAACCCGTTTCCCCGCTACAGGATTTCAAGACAAGCGCGGCAACGATCGCAAGGAAAACAAATATCGCCCCCGCGACTAACAGTTCGAACGCAGGGATATCAACGGTCATCATATCGGCCGTCATGGGCACTTTAAACTTCGGATAAGCCGGTCCCTGCATACCCGCCTGCGCAGGAATCATGCAACCGATTTGCAACACATGCGCGGTCAACAACACCGGTATGCCTACCAGAAGGAAATCGCGGAACAAGGCGATATCGCGCAAGAAAATGACGACCGCCAACGGCACCGCCGCCAGCAACAGCACCTGATAGTTTGTCATTCCGAGACCGAACACAAACGCCGTTAACCATAGAATTTTGTCGGACGGTCGGCGCATCCAACGGTAGGTCAAAAGAAAGATCCACATCAGAAAAAAAGCGTTGAGCGTATAAACCTCAACGATGGTCGCCTGCGACCACATCACAGGACTGAAAGCAAACACAAGGCTGCCGCCCACGCCGCCCGTCCAGCACAACAAGTTGCTCCGGTTATCGTCGAAAGCCTCCTCGCCATCATGCGCATCACGCATCATGTCCGAGGCCGAACGCGTGATCAGCATAGCGGTAAAACCGGCGGCCAGAGCCGCAAAAAAACCTGACATCAGCGAGATGCTCCACGCAGGCGTTGGCTGTCCCTGATAAGTGACCCAACTGAACAATCGCGCAAAAACATAGGCGCACATGGTCCAAATCGGATAGCCGGGAGGA
>CAZTDL010000185.1:0-7986 GCA_964612775.1 uncultured Lentisphaeraceae bacterium | reverse complement strand
TCCGCCGTTTCCGCAACGTCATCAGGCAGACATCGGGGGGCAGACGGTGGCGCGTATGATATTTTCCGTCAGGCGCAGACTCGAAGGCTGTGACGGGTTCAGGTTATTCAAACACTCTTTCTTATAAAATCGCATTTCCATGTCAGCAAGCAGTTACGACGATAAGCATATTCAGACCCTTTCAGCGATTGAGCATATCCGCAAGCGCACCGGCATGTATATCGGCCGGACAGGCGACGGCAGCCAATACGAGGACGGTATCTACATTCTCCTGAAAGAGGTGCTCGACAACGCCGTTGACGAGTTCATTATGGGGTACGGCAAGCGGGTCGAGATCACAATCAACTACAACACGGGGGAAGTCTCGGTTCGCGATTTCGGACGCGGCATTCCTTTGGGCAAAGTTGTCGAGTGCGTCTCGCAGATCAATACGGGCGGCAAGTTCAGCGATGACGTTTTTCGGTTTTCCGTCGGCATGAACGGCGTCGGAACCAAAGCGGTCAACGCCCTTTCAACCGATTTTGAGGTCCGTGCCTTCCGCGAAGACGACTTCTCAGAGGCCGTCTTCAAATGCGGCGTATTGGTGTCGCAAAAGCGAGGCAAATGCACAACATCCCAGCGCAACGGGACGTTTGTCCGTTTCACGCCCGACCCGGACATCTTCAAGAAATACCAGTTTCAGGAAGAACACGTCCTGCGTCGCATGCGAATGTACGCGTATCTGAACGCGGGGTTGACCCTCGAACTAAACGGAAACAAGATCATCTCTGAAAACGGGTTGCTCGACCTTATCCACGATGAGGCGCAGTTTGAGAAGTTATACCAGCCTTTCCATTACCGGTCGAAAACGCTCGAGCTGGTATTCACCCATACGAATCGTTTCAGCGAAGACTACTATTCGTTTGTAAACGGGCAGTTCACAAACGATGGCGGCACGCATCTCTCCGCCTTCAAGGAAGGGATTCTTAAGGCCGTCAACGAGTTCAGCAAGAAAAAGTTCGATGGCGACGATGTGCGCGAAGGCATCATTGGCGCCATCGCCATCCGTCTCAAAGAACCCATTTTCGAGTCGCAGACCAAGAACAAGTTAGGCAACCAGGAAATCCGCTCCGACCTTGTCGCGGAAATTAAACGCGTGATCGAGGAGATGTTCCATCGTGAACCCGCTGAGGCGGCTAAACTCATCGGGAAAATTGAGGATACCAGCAAACTCCGCGCCGAACTGAATGCGGTCAAAAAACTCTCCCGTGAACGATCCCGGGCCGTATCGGTACGCGTGCCGCAGCTCAAAGACTGCAAGCACCATCTCAACAAGCACAAAGGCACGGGTATTGACACCATGATCTTCATCACCGAAGGTCAGTCCGCGGCAGGATCCATCGTGAGTTGCCGCGATGTCAACAACCAGGCCATCTTCACACTCAAAGGCAAGCCCCTCAACGTCTGCGACCTCAAAAGGGACGCTCTTTACAAGAATGTCGAGATTTACAACCTCATGCAGAGCCTCGACATCGAGGAAACGGTCGATCACCTGCGCTACCAGAAGGTCGTTCTCGCCACCGATGCCGATGTGGACGGGCTCCACATCCGAAACCTGATGATCACGCTCTTTCTGCGCTACTTCGATCGCGTCATCAAGGAAGGACATCTCTACATTTTGGAGACGCCCCTCTTCCGTGTCCGCAACAAAAAAGACACCTTCTATTGCTACAACGAAGAAGAGCGCGTCAAGGCCGTTGAAGCGTGCGGTAAAAATCCCGAAATCACGCGATTCAAGGGCCTCGGTGAAATCTCGCCATGCGAATTTAAGGGTTTCATCGGAAAAACCATGCGTTTAACCCCCGTGGACTGCACCCGTGATAAAGAATTGAAGGATACCATCGAATTTTTCATGGGCCGCAACACCCAGGAGCGGCGTCAATACATTATGGACAATCTGGTGATTACCGAGGATTCGTTATCGTGAGCAAAGATTCAGGAAAGCCGCGCAAAAACAAATCGTCCGACACGGAAAACGAGCCGCCGAGTCTTTTTGATGACATGGCGCTTTTTGATGCCGTGTCTCCCGTGACCTCCGACAACGGCGAAGAGGCGGATGAACCGGTCCCCCAAGGCGGATTAAACCTCTCCGTCGCAGACCGACAGACTGCAGCCAATGCGCATGGCGGCACGGGCCCCTTGCGCGAGCTGATGGATGACAACTTTCTCCAGTTCGCCTCATACACCATTTGCAACCGCGCCATTCCTACGGTTGAGGACGGTCTCAAGCCCGTTCAGCGCCGCATCATGCACTCGCTCTGGGAGAAAGATGATGGCCGATTCATCAAGGTCGCCAACGTGGTCGGCCACACGATGCAGTATCATCCGCACGGCGACGCCTCCATTGGCGACGCGATCGTCAACCTCGCCAATAAGCGCTATCTGATCGAAGGGCAGGGAAACTACGGCAACCTCTTCACAGGTGACCCCGCAGCAGCGACACGTTACATCGAGTGTCGCCTCACCGAACTGGCCCGTAACGAGCTGTTTAATCCAAAGCTCACAGCCTTTATCCCAAGCTATGACGGCCGCAACAAGGAACCGGTCCTTTTACCGTCGAAAATGCCCCTCTTGCTGATGCTCGGCGCGGATGGCATCGCCGTGGGCCTTTCCACCGCCGTTCTTCCGCACAACTTCATTGAACTTTTAGAAGCGCAGATCGCCATCATCCAGAAGAAGCCCTTCAAGGTCTTGCCCGATTTCCAGACCGGCGGCGTGATGGATGTCTCCAAGTATGCCGATGGCGTGGGCCGCGTTAAAATCAGGGCCGTGATCGAACATCGTCCTCCCAACAAGCTCGTGATCACGGACCTCCCCTGGGGCCAAACGACCGAAAAGCTGATCGCCAATATCGAGGATGCGATCAGGAACAAAAAGGTCCCGATCAAGCAGATCAACGATTTCACTGCCGGAAAAGTGGAAATCGAGCTGATTCTCAACGTCGGCGCCACGCAGGAACAAACCATCAAGGCGCTCTACGCTTTCACCGCCTGCGAGACGTCCATCTCCAGCCGGCCGGTGGTGCTGTTCCGTAACCGGCCACGCGAGATGACCATCTCCGAGATACTCGGCACCTGCACGGATCAGTTACTCGACATTCTGAATCGGGAACTCGAGCTCCGAAAACGCGAACTCGATGACCTCTTCCATTCGAAAACGCTGGAACAGATCTTTATAGAGGAGCGTATTTACAAGCGTATCGAAGAGCAGACCACGTACGAAGCGGTACAGCAGGCGGTACTCGACGGATTCAAGCCTTTCCGAAAAAAATTGCGCCGCGATGTCACTCTTGATGACGTGGAAAGCCTGCTTCAAATCAAGATCAGGCGCATCTCGCGCTACGACATCAACAAGAACAGGCAAGAAATCGAAGCCATTCTCAGGGAAGAAATCGAAGTCGCGGAGAATATCAAAGGCCTGCGGGGCTATGCGGTCCGGTATCTCAAAAACCTGATCAAGAAGTACAAAGACAAATATCCTCGTCTGACAAAAATCGCGCCCGCCGCATTTGCGCAGATTGAGGTGCGCGCACTCACCGCCGCAGAATTGACGCTCAAGATCGACCGTGAGAACGGGTACATCGGGACCGACATCCGTAACGGGGAGGAACTCTTCAAATGTTCCTCGCTCGATAAAATCATCGTGGTCTGGAACGACGGGCGTTACAAGATGATGCCTCCCCCGGACAAGTTCTTCGTGGACAAAAAAGGCGGCAGCTATTGCCAGATCTTCAATCGCGACAAGGAATTTACCGCCATTTACACGGAGCCGCATTACGGATTCACCTACATCAAGCGGTTTGCCTTTGGCGGCGCGATCCAGAACAAGGAATATCACATTGCGCCGGAAGGCAGTAAAATCATTCTGTTCGAGGAAGGCGTGCCGGAAGCCGTCTTCGTGAAATACAAACCCGCCAAAGCCCAGCGAATCCACCAGCAGATGTTCAACCCGAGCGAGGTTCTGGTCAAAGGCGTCGCGGCCAAAGGCATCCAGATGACATCCAAGGATATCGCCAAGATCGCGACCAAGAAACCCGGCTGGTGGGACGACAGCGAGACTTCGCCCAAAGGCATGCTGACGTAAGGGATGGGGCCTCCGCTTTCCGTCGCAGCGTTAAGAGACGTGCAGTGTTCTGCGGAAAATCGGGGTTTCTTGCCGCGGTTTTCGCAACTGAGTTTTACTCCCGCGCTCTTTGCCGCCTTGCGTTGCGTCACTCACCCGCCGACCGGCGAAGCGATTCCAGTTCGGCGGCGGCATAGGCGCGGCGCTTTTCCTGAAAATAACCGTATTCGGCCTTCTCGGCATCCGTCCACGTGTTGTGTTGCGTATAGGCGCCGCAGAAGGGAATAAGCAGGTCGAGCCAACAGGCGAACAGCCGTTTCTCGTCGTCGCTGACCTTCACGCCATAGTGTCCCGGTTCGAAGTATGCCATGACTTTGCTTTTCGACGAGCCGGTATGATAGGGCGGAAGCATCATCGCGCGGCTGCGCGGTTTCAACCATGTCATCCAAGGATTCTTATCCGGATTGCCTGATGTCGTGATGGCGACATAAGACTGCGTGTAGGCGCGCTTCGGGTCCACCTGTCCCGCGCCAATCAGTTTCACCGTTTCCGGTTTCGCAACCTCACCCGTCAGACTGATCTTGCTTTCTGTCACTTTCTCAGCGTTATGACAGCTCACGCAGTGCTTATCGAAAATCGGCTGAATGTTCTGCACAAAGCTGAAGCCGTCGACCGGCGCGTTCGGGTCGAGCGAGCGCGGAGCGTTAACCCCGAGATAATTTTCCACGCTATCCCGCCAAGACTGAGACGCAAGACGCGTGACCAGAGGATGAGCCTTGCCTGCAAAGGGCTTGAGTTTCTGGACGGGACGAGAGAGCGCCACCGTCATCTTTCGAGCGTATCCGTCGAGATTTCCCGCATCCATCTTGTTCTCATGACACCCGATACAGGAGAAACGCTCACCGTTCTGAAGGGTCGACCAGCTGCGCATGGTCTGAATCGTATAACCTTTAGCGTCAAGCACTTGAAAGTAAACCGGCGCATGCGCAGGCACCTCGAAATTGCAGCTCCCGTCTGTCTCGATGTCTGCTTCGCCGAGCACATGCTTGACGTCCCAACTGCCGCTGTTGAGCGAGATCGGCGTCTGACAAAGTCCTGTCTCGCATTCGCCCCCATTCTGTCCATAGCCCATGCGGCAGACGCGATATTCGAGCGCGATAACGCGAATCTTTTTCGCCGTGCCGCGGGCGACGCCGGCTAGACCGGGCCCTTGATAAACGTCCTGAATGGTATAGACCCCGTTGTTCTCTTTCAAATTGATGACCGACGCACGCAACACGGGCGGAGTTCGCACCATAACGGGAACCGCCTGGCCCGTGCCTTGCCAGTCATCGAACGCCAGCAGCTCGCGCGCGCCGTCCGGCTTCATGTAATAGACGCCCAGCGGAGGATTGAACGGTCCGAAGGGCGGCAAATATCCTTCCGGACAGAACGAGCAAAGATAGTTCTCTTCATCAAACGCATATGGATGCGAATACTGCGGCCCAAACTGACCGAAAATATCGATTTTGAAGTCATGGTAAGGTTTCAAGGCATCAGGCGGTTCGGGCCGGATGAAGTCGGCGGATTCACGTCCGAGGTCGCCGTTGAGCTTGGTGTTGACGAACTCGATACCTTTACCCGCCTGAATGCCCTTGGAGCGGTCGATTAATCCCAGCTTGCCTTTGTAAATGGAGTGGTGCCCGGCAATCAGAGCAATCACTTTCTGCGATCCGGGAATGCCGCGCGCATGGATGATCGACGCAGGGAACATGCTGTTGTTTCCGTAGTATTCCGTCTGTGCCGTGCCGTCCGGATTCATCGCGATCAGAGGATGGGTATAGAGCGCGCTGCGGTCATTGTATTCCCAGCGGGTAAAGACCACACGGCCGTCCTCCAAAACCTGAGGATTGCTCGTCATGAGCTGATCGAACGTCAGACGACGTATGTGACCGCCGTCAACATCACAGGCGTAAATGTTCCCGCCCGATCGGTACCAGCAGTCGCTGATATGCACATCGCGCGTCGACGTGAAGACGATACGACCGTCCGGCAGGAATGCCGGTTCGCAGTCGGCGACCGGCAAGGGCGAGCCGTCCTTCACGAGCGGGAACGTGATCTGTTTCACGCGGCGCGTCGCCACGTCCATCGTGTAAAGATAATAGGAGTCGGTTTCGAAATTATCGCGCATGGAGAACACGATCGTTTGGGCATCCCATGAAACATTCGGGTAACAGATAACGCCTTCAGGCTTTTCGAGCAACACCTCATGCTTAACCGTGCCGTCCTCGAGCAGGGTGCCCAGGCAGAGCTGTCCCCCCTTTTTGAAGCCGTAGGTATAATCGCGGACCTGTTCATCGGGAATATCGTATTTTCCGGCAAGTCCCTGCATGCACCCGAAAATGAAATGCTTGGCATAGACAAACTGTGAGGCTTTCCCTCGCAGCTCCTGAAGGCGTGCCGTACGCCGAGCCGCGCAGGCGTCGAAATAGAGCGCACGCCAGCGCGGATCGCACGCGGGAACTTCTCCCTTGGCAAGTTGATCCAGCCGCAACCACAGCGCTTTCAGCCCCGGATCGCCGGCGGAAACCCGCCCCAAAACTTTTTCAACCATGGAACGTTCTTTTTCAAAATCGTTGGCCGACGTGAAGACGCGGGCAATGTCGAGACCGGCGTCCTGATAGAGCCAGTCGCGTTCGAGGCGAAGGCGCGGAAACGCGATATCCGGCGCGTTTTTGACGGGAAAATCGGCGGGGCGGGCGTCGTAGCAGGCCACCTCCGCGATCTGGATGTTCAGGTTCTTCCCGTCGCCCGCCGTCGGAAGTCCCACCTTGCGGCACCAGGGAATCTGCGCCTCGGGCATCCAAGGTCCAGGGTAACGCTGCTGATACGAATCGTTGACGCGCACCCGCAGGTAACGCGTCTTGACCGGAGGCCACTCCACGAAAGCGGAGTTGGAGTTGGACGTCGCGGGCAGTTCCGTTTTCTCGGCAAGCGGCCTGACTTTCTCCCGGCCCTGCGCGTCGGCGCACGCGTCAACGCTCACGTTCTTCGCCAGCACGTAAACCCAGGCGTTGCGCGCCACGAAACGCATTCCGGAAACCGTCTGTTCCGTGCCCAGGTCCAGCACAAAAGTGGCGGTCACCGGCGGTGCCGCCTTATGCGGCCATACGTTCTTGACGTCTTTGCCCGTGCGCGTGTCGTCAAGAATACAGGCATAGGTGCCCAAGTCGCCGTCAATCATCTTCTCCACCGCGTACTTGCCGGGTGGATTCGCATAACATTCCGCATCCGTCCATACGGCAACGGGCCGGAATTCCGCCGCCATCAGCGGGCAGACGGACAAAACAAGCGACAGGGCTGGTAGTATGACTTTCATTCTCATGCTCTTCACGGTTGAATCGCGATACGAAACCCGAAGCGGGGGTGGGTCTGGTTATTATAATTGACGCCGTTGCGATAGCTCGATCTGCAACCGGTCGCCGCGGAAGCGCACCCCCCGCCCCGAAATACACGGTTGACCGTCACGTCGGCCACGCCCGACGGATCCGTGACAGGGAGAGTATCCAAATCAGACTTTGATGTACTGGAAATCCGGTCCAGGCAATATTCGATAATGTTGCCGTGCATATCGTACAAACCCCACGTATTTGGCAGAAAGGATCCAACGAGTGTCGTGTTTAAATTCGTACTACAGTTCCGATCTGAGGAGGTACCGCTCGGCGTATTGCCAGCATACCGCCCGAGCAGGAACATATTAGCATCCGAAATCGTGTTTGTGCTTACAATCGTCGTCCCGTTGTTCCATGCCCCCGTCGTACCCGCCCGACACACGTATTCCCATTGAGCCTCGGTCGGCAGGTCGAATTTAAGCCCGGTCCGCTGTCGAAGCACATACATGAACGA
>CAZTDL010000184.1:2134-8001 GCA_964612775.1 uncultured Lentisphaeraceae bacterium | reverse complement strand
GGTCGATGAGCCGGTGGTGGTTGACGCCAACATTATTACGTGTTGGAATCCCTCGACGGCGATTGATGTCGCTTTCTTGCTGTTGCAATCGCTCACCTCAAAAAAGAACGCGGACGACATCAGGAACATCATGGGCTTTGATTTTGAGGCGGACGGTCCCGTAGCGCATGCTGAGATTTTTTGAGACTGGCCGATGCCAAACCGATAGGCCCGGCGCGCCTTTGCGCCAGAAGGCCGCCGCTGTTCGCGGACGGGAACCGTCTCAACCGCAGGTGATTTAATGCGGGGCTGTGCGGGCGTTGAACGCTCAGAATCTGGATACCCTTTCTCGGACCGTCAGGGTCAGATCAGTTCCTTGATGTATTTGTTTTTGAGCAGACGCCAGAAGACGACGATGAAGGCGCTGAGGGGGATGGCGAGGAGTACGCCGAGGATGCCTTTGAAAACCACGCCCCAAAAGAGCAGCGAAAAGATGATCGCGACGTCGTTGAGCCCGGTCTTCTTGCCTTGGATGCGCGGCGTGATGAAGTAACCGTCGAGAAACTGGACGATGCAGAATACGCCGAGAACGAGCCCGAGCCGCAGCGCGCTTCCGCCCTCACCAAAGAACGACATGGGAAGGGTGACCGTAAGACCGATGATGTTGCCTAGATAGGGTACCAGATTGAAGCAGCCCAGCGTGAGACCGATCAGAAATCCGTAGGGTAGGCCGACCAGCCAGAAGCCGAGGCCGAAGAGAATGCCTTGTATGAAAGCCACCGTTACCTGTCCGCGAAAGAAGGCCACGATGATCGTGAGAAATTCGTTGATCAAATAGGAGACGTCTTTGCGGGTGGCCGGCTTCATGAACGGCAAAAAATTCTCTGCGTTCTTTCCGGAAAAGGGTTTGGCCGTCAGAAAATAAATAAGGTAGACAGGCACCACCAGCCAGCCGACCAGCGAGATTGCGAATTTGATCGCGTCCATGCCGTACGAGAGCGCCTTGCCCCCCACGTCGTTGAAGGAAAGCGAGTTCGCGAATGCGCCGATGAAAATCTTCGGATCGCTGAACAATGGCAGTTTTTCTTCGAGCCCGTACTTGGTCAGGAACGCCTGGAGGGTGGGGTTCGATTCCGTCAGCGCGGCCGATATCCGCTCGAAAAGCGCGGGCAGATATTCGAGCAGGGCGACAAACTGGTTTACGAAAAGGGCGCCAAAAAAGAAGAGCAGGGCGCCGATGGGAATGAGTATCGACAGGAACAAAAACGGGATAGCCAGCAGATGCGAGCGACGCAGGTGCTCGTAGAGCCATTGATAGTAAGGCTTAAAGAGCAGCGTGAGGATCAGTGCCACAAGCAGCGGCGTAAGCACCACTGAAATGTAGGAGAGCAGAGAGAAGAGGAGCCAGAGGAGCACGGCCGCGAAGGCCGTCACAAGCGTGGCGCAGAGTACCGTAATGCCTGCCGCGACGATCCCGTTTTGACGCTCCGTGAACGAGATGGCCGGTTTCGGGTCGGACGTGTTGCGGATAATCGCCATGATAGGCCTCTGGGTTTAGGGTGCAGCGGACCGTTTAAAAAACGTCCCTGACCCAAACGAGCCCCGCATCCGTTTTTCGGAAACGGATTTCGGAAGCGTGTTCAGGCCGGGGCGTTTCTCGGAAACGACCGCACATGTTGAAAAAGGGCTTACCGTTTCGGCAGGTGGATGCAGGCGTTGTGGAACGCGTGCGCCGCCTCCATCCAGGCTTCCGACATGGTCGGATGGCAATGGATGGTGTTGCCCACCTCTTCGAGCGTCAACTCGTTTCGGATGGCGATCGCGGCTTCGGAAATCAGGTCGGTCGCATGGCAGCCGATGGCTTGGGCGCCCAGCACCTGTCCGGTGACCGGGTCGGCGATCCATTTGACAAAGCCTTCCGTCTCGCCCGCGGCCATCGCCTTGCCGAGCACGGAGAAGGGGAACACGGCTGTTTTGACCGCGATGCCGAGCTGCTGCGCCTTTGTCTCCGTGAGGCCGGCCAAACCGATCTCTGGGGAGGTGAAGATGCAGGAGGGGCAGACCTTCTCGACTTTGGATTTCAATCCGGCGGCGGCTTCTGCGGCGGCGACGCCCTGCTGGGTGGCGGCGTGGGCGAGTTGGATCGAACCGGTGACGAGGTCGCCGACAGCAAAGACCGAGGCGATGTTGGTGCGGCCTTGCGTGTCCACGGGAATGGTGCCGCGCTCATCGGCGTGAACGCCCGCGCGGGCCAGGTCGAGCGCGGCGGTGTTGGGTTTCCGTCCAACAGCCACGAGCAGAATATCGCCTTCGACGGTTTGGTCTTTGTAGGTGCCGGAAACTTTGTCTTTCTTGACTTCGATGTTGGTCAACGGCGCGCCGGTGAGGATGGCGACGCCAAGCGCTTCCATCCGTTTACGCAGCACGCGGCGCACGTCGCGATCAAGCACGACGACGATGTCCTCAAGCATTTCGACGACCGTGACCTTGGTGCCGAGCGAGGCGGCCATACAGGCGAACTCGCATCCGATCACGCCGCCGCCGAGAATCAGAAGATTTTTGGGAAGCTCGGTGAGGGCGAGAAACGCGCGGCTGTCCATGACGCGCTTGTCTTTAGGCAGAAACCCCGGCATGGCGGAGTCGCTGCCGGCCGCGATGATGATCGATGTCGCGCTGAGCCACCGCGTGGCGCCTTCCGGCTGGATGACAGAAAGACGGTTGGGCCCTTCAAAGCGGGCTTCTCCCGTGATCATCTCGACGCCGTTCGACCTGAGCAACAGCTGGACGCCGCCGCTCAGTTTTGAAACGATCTCGGCTTTGCGGGCCGCCATTTTGGCGTAATCGAAAGCGACACTCTTAGCGGTGACGCCGAACGCTTCCGAGTGGGTGGCCTGATGATAGCGTTCCGATGAGGCGATGAGGGTTTTAGTGGGAATGCAGCCCCAGTTGAGGCAGGTGCCGCCGAAGGCCTCCCGCTCGATGATGGCGGTTTTTTTGCCGAGTTGCGCGGCGCGAATGGCGGCGGGATAGCCGCCGGGGCCAGCACCAATCACGATCACATCAAAGTCGTACATAATGAAAAATAAGGTTAGGAGTTGAAGTTAGGAGTTTGGAGCGTAAGGGGCGAACGACATTCGCCCCTTATGCTTACACCAGGGCTTTCCAAAGCTCGGGGTTCTCAAGCTTGGACTTAATGGCATTGACGAATTGCGCGCCGACCGAACCGTCGACAATGCGGTGGTCGACGGAGAGCGTCATGGCCATGATCGTGCGGATCTTGATCTCGCCGTTGACGACGGCGGGCATTTGACGTCCGGTAGAGACCGCAAGGATACCGGCTTCGCCGGGGTTGATGATGGCCATAAACTGGTCGACATTCATCATGCCCATATTCGAGACCGTGAAGGAACTGCCGACCATCTCGTCGGGGATGAGTTTACCGTTGCGGGCCTTGTCGGCAAGCGCCTTGGCCTGCGCGTTCAGCTCTTTCAGCGTCAGCGTCTGAGCGGCGCGGATAACGGGCACCACGAGACCGTTCTCCACGCTGACCGCCATGCCAAGGTCAACATCGCCGCGCCACGAAATGGTCTGACCGTCGGTGACCGAGTTCACGACAGGAAATTCTTCTAACGAAAGAATAACGGCTTCGAGCACGAAATCATTCACGCTGAAGGAATAACCTTTGGCCTTCAGATCCGCCCGGTAAGCCATCAGATCGGTGATGTCGGCTTTGACCGTCACATAGAAGTGGGGGATGGTCTGCTTGCTTTCAACTAAGCGGCGAGCGATGATCTGACGCATGCGCGAAAGCGCGACAGGTCTGCGGCGGAGGGCCCTTTCGACATCTTCAACCATGATGCGACCTGCATCGCCTGAACCGCGGACCGTGAGAATGTCGATGTCCTTCTCTGCCGCTAACTGTTTGGCGGCCGGTGTGATACGCAGCGACTCATAGCCCACGGAGGCGAGATACGCCTGAACGTCCTTCTCGACGATGCGCCCGTCGGGTCCGGTGCCGGTGACGCGCGCGGGATTGATACAGGCGTCTTTCGCGAGAGCCTTGGCGCGGGGCGAAATGATAAGTCGCGCCGCAGGTGCGGGGGCGGCCACGGGTTTAGGCGCCGGACGGGGTGCGGGAACGGCGGCGGGCGCGACAGACGCCGCGGCGGGAAGCGGTGTCGCGGCCGGTGCGGCTTTGGCGGGCTCGGCCGCCGGCGCGGACGCGGCGGCAACCTGCGCGGGGGCGGCGGCGGGTACGTCGGCCTTGGGGGCTTGCGCGGGAACCTTCTCGCCTGCGGCGCCGACATAAGCGACGATGGTGTTGACGGGAACGGTGATGCCCTCGCGGATATAAATCTTTAGGAGAACACCCTCGAAAAAGCTTTCGACCTCCAGATTGGCTTTGTCGGTTTCGATTTCGAAAAGGATGTCGCCCTTATTAATCGGGTCACCCTCTTTTTTGAGCCATTTGACGATGGCACCCTCTTCCATGGTTTGACCAAGCTTCGGGAAAATAACTGCCTGAGCCATAGTATCTCCAAACGGTTGAACGGTTCATATTCTGAATCTGTTGCAGGAACAAATCAGGGTGAGAAAACAAAATACATCGAAAATATAGCATAAACGGGCTTCGACTGTCATTTGCAAAAATGATCAAAAGTGAAAAGAACCGATCATAAATGATCGTGAGAATTTTGACCTTTGCGCGCGAGATGATCATGAGTATTCTATCGTCTGTGAATGCGGGTGTCGCTGGTTGGGCTGTGACAATGAACGAGATCGGTCAAAACGGAACGTCGACGTTCGAATATGAGGGACGAACCATCGGATATGCGATTCGTCCCGGCCGTTGCCGTTGCATCAAAATTCTCGTTTCCGATTCGTCGGCCGTCGAGGTCAGAGTCCCTCGGCGGTGTTCGGCGGGGGCCGTTCATGCGTTTGTGGCCCGGCACGCGGATTGGATTCTGCGGACCTTGGAGCGGCAGGCAAAAAAACCGTGCGTTGAGCCCCAACGCTATGTGGCGGGCGCGAACGTATATTATTTGGGGCACCCTCATCGTTTGGAGGTGGTCCGCTCGGGTTGGAAAACCGTGACGCGCGAAGCGGAGGTGTTGCGCGTCGCCCTCTATAACGATACGGACGAGGCGCGTATCAAGACGCTGGTGAAGGCTTGGTTTCTGGCTCAAGCGCAGGAGGTTCTTGCCGCCGTTCTGGCCGAATCGCTGGAGCGCTTCGGCGGTGTCATCCGACAGGCCCGCTGTCCGTTGGCGATGCGGTCGGCCGCTTTTCCGGACGGGATACGTCTGACGGTTCGTGAAATGAGAACGCGGTGGGGTAGCTGTTCGCGTGACGGACATGTCACGTTGGGCGCGGAGCTGATGCACGTGCCGCGTCCGTTGATCGAGTACGTGATCGTCCACGAGCTCTGCCATCTGGTCCACCTCGACCATTCGAGGGCTTTCTATTTTCAGGTGGCGATGTGTTTGCCTGACTGGAAGGAACGGCGTCGCGCCTTGACAAACCGCACGTGGCTTCGAAAGCAGGTGAACGCGTGATTGAGGTGTTACAGGTGCTGGAAGCCACTGAAGGCGGGACGCGGCGTCACCTGCGCGATCTCGTCGGCGCGCTGGATCCTGCGGTTTTTCGTGTGCGGTTGGCGGTCTCATGCGGACGCGATCCCGATTTTCTGGACGATGTGGCGGCTTACGCAGCGCGCGGACTGCCGGTGACGCGCGTGGCGATGCGGCGCGGCATCGCGCCTGTCGCCGATGCTGTGAGTCTGTGCCGGCTGATCCTCTGCGTGCGGCGGATGCGGCCGGATCTGATTCATGCGCACAGTTCGAAGGCGGGGTTTCTGGCGCGTCTGGCGGGGCGCGTGTGCGGGGTTC
>CAZTDL010000184.1:0-2124 GCA_964612775.1 uncultured Lentisphaeraceae bacterium | reverse complement strand
CGTTTCTCATGGCATGCGGAAGTCGAAAACTTCGGTTTTATCGGTTTCTTGAGAAACGCATGCGGGATGCCACCGCAGCCCTCATTGCGGTTTCTGAGGAAGAGCGGCAGGCGGCTTTGGCCTTGGGCTACGGGGAAAGACGTGTTTATTTCATTCCGAACGGCGTGGCAAGGTGTGACAGCCGCCCGGTGACAATACGCGCGAACGGGGTGTTGCGGGTCGGATTCTTTGGGCGGCTGACGCGCCAAAAAGGGCCTGACGTTTTGCTCGAAGCGGTCGCCGACGTGGTGGCGCATATGCCTCAGGTTCACTTCTCGTTTTATGGGGCCGGTCCAATGGCGGACGATCTCCGCAAGCAAGCCGAGGAGCGTCAACTGGCATCGCATGTGCATTTCCATGGGGCGTATCGGCAGGACGAGGCGGCGGCACGCATGCGTCAGGTGGATGTGGTGGCTGTGCCGTCGCGCTGGGAGGGGTGCCCTTATGTGGTGCTGGAGGCTTTTGCCGCCGGAGTTCCCGTGGTGGCCGCAGCCGTCGGAGGGGTTCCCGATCTGATTCGCGACGGCGTGAACGGCGTTTGCGTGGCGGCGAATGATCCTGAGGCGCTTTGCGACGGGCTGCTGGATGTGTTGCGCGATCCGCAGAAACGGCGGCAACTCGCGGAACAGGGACTGGTTACGGCGGAGACGCGCTCCATCGCGGCCATGGCGGCCGCCGTGGAAAAAGTCTATCGTCAGGTGTCGACTGCGCGCAGATAAAAAAGAAAACGCGCCGACCATACTCACACGGGGGGCGCGTTTTCAATGTGTCTGTTCAAGCGAGACGGAGTTATTCCGCTTTCGTGTCGGCTATAGGAGCCGAGGCTGCTTTGGGAGCCTTGTCGGCCTTCGCGGCTACGCTTTTCTTGACCTTCGTCGGACACTGCACGAGCGTGCGGAGTTCATTCGGCTGCAACTTCGCGACAGCGACTTCATCCATGCCCAGCTTCACCAGACGGGCCCGCTGCACTTTGTAGCGGCGGAGTTTCTCGCCCGGGCTCTTGATAGGACGTGTGCGTGGGTCCTTGTTTAATGTACGGCCTGTTCCCATGAAAAAAACCTCCAACTCTTTCTCTTGTGGTAAAAAGTGGCGAGTATCATGGCTGATTCGTTGACAAGATGCAAGCACTCGTTTTCAG
Organism: uncultured Lentisphaeraceae bacterium; assembly: GCA_964612775.1. Lineage (GTDB taxonomy): Bacteria > Verrucomicrobiota > Kiritimatiellia > RFP12 > UBA1067 > DAOPZC01. Next base: position 947 of record CAZTDL010000184.1, on the reverse strand, counting down.
AAAATGGCGCGCATCGGCTTGCTTGCGATAACGGCACCGCTTTTTCGCGGCACGATCCACGCGGCGCCGCGAGAAGGAGCCCTTTCCGCAACATGGGAGACGACGGCCCTTTGAGCCTTTGCCTCGCCCGTATTCTGCGCCGTTTAATATTCGCGCCGGTTGATATCCTTCACGTCACTCGTGAAGATATTGATGCTGATGTAGCGCGTGACATTATCTTTCACCGCGCGCGCGTAGATGAATTTCTGCCCTTCTTTGATGGTCGTCGGAAACGAGACTTTTCCAGTTTTGCCGACCTTGGCGGTGATGTCGGTTTCAACGCCTCCGGGATGCTTGTAATAAAGACGCGAGCCGGGTTTAACGGTAAAGGAGAGGGTTGTCGTGGCTGCGGCTGAGACATCGGTGGAGTCAAAGGCGACGTCTACGCCGGCGTTTCTGATGTTCAGCGTCTGTTTGAGGTTTGCGTTGAAAAGAGTGGCGGGGTTGCTGTAGAGCAGCTTCGGATGCAGCGTGTCGAGATCCGCGAGCCGGGTAACGCGAAAGCGGTATTCGGGATAGGTCAGGGTCCCTGTTTTCGTGATAGGCCCGTATGCGACGGAGCGGATCGCGGCTTCCACGCGCGCTTGGTCTTCGGGCCTGGAGAGCATTTTGAAGCGGTAGGTGCAGGGGATGCTGCTGACGCCGGTGTTCCGGGTGTTGATCGTGGCGCAGCCCGTCAGTGAAAGGGCCGCGAAAACGATGTTTAAAACCATGGGAGATTTCATGCTCAAATTCCTTTTGATGAGAGAGATGATGCGTGGGCGACCGTATGGTCGACTGTCCGACAGAGATGTTGCCCGCCGTCAACGTAGAGAATCTGTCCCGTGACGGCATCGGCTTCGAAAAGGTAGCGGACGGCTTCCGCCACTTGCGCGGGCGTGGGGCGGAGACCGAGAGGAAATGCTCCC
>CAZTDL010000183.1:0-8012 GCA_964612775.1 uncultured Lentisphaeraceae bacterium | reverse complement strand
CGTCTCATCCGGCGCGGCCTGCAGCTTGTCGCGCACCGCCACAAAACGCGCCTGATCCGCGCACGAGGCAAAATGCAATTCGGCCGCGCGGAAGAGACCCAGCTCGCGCTTGGCCTCCAATTGCGGTTTACCGGATGTTTGTGAAATCAATCGCTCATACAAATCGCAACCGCGTCTAAAACCGGCGCAAACCTTTTCCATCTGTCTGATCCACACCTGTTCCGGATAGATCGACCGCCACGATTTCAGATCATCATACGGCAAGCCGACCATCGTCGCCCGATAGCCGGTCGGCCGCATATAAAGCGGATTGGCGGGCCCCATATGCTGAGGCCCCTGATACAGCGTCGAGATGTGATAGGGATACTCGCGGAACCCCTCCGAGAAGGCGGTCCACGCCTGACGAACGAGCGGCACATCCTTCTTGCCGTAACGGTGCCCGGCCACGCGATCCAGCACGTCGCCCAAGTCAACGGCGCCTTTCGAAAACGCCTGAAAAACCTCCAGATTCGGCGACGGATAACAGCCCAAGCTCCAACTCAGCATCAGACCGTTCACTCCGGCTGAAGCAAGATTGCGCGCATGTTCCGCCACCAAATCGAGCGTGGGCAGATACGGAATCACGCAAAACTCCCATGTGGTTCCGACCTGAACCTTGGCGACGGTCTTGAGTCCCGCCGCACGCGCTAAAGCCCAGTGCTTTGTCGCACGCGGTCCGGGGCCGACCGACGAGATCGAATATTCTCCGACGGTGGACTTCACCCCGCCGCGCTCAATCGGCAGAGACCACTCGCTGACGGACATGAACCAGCAATTTTTCGGCAACTTCGCAATGATTTCAGGGGCCTGCGCGTCATCCCACCCCCAGTCCCACACGATGGTTTTCGCGTTCGGGTTTCCGCGTGTCACGCCTTGCGCGATAGTCGCATTGACCTCCGCGATGATTTCGGCATACGGCCGGTCCTTACAGCGTGCGCATTGCGCCTGTTTTCTATGCGATGCGCAACTCGTCGGATTTTCCGAAGCCGTGATGGTGAAAACGCCGCCGAGTCCCGGCACTTGGGAGAAGACCGAAGTCAACGCATCGGACATCCATCGGCGCACCTCTGGATCGGAGGTGCAAAGGCAGGCCGAATCGCCGGCTGCGGCCACGCCGCGCATGGCCGCACGTTCAGGCCGCGACTCAAAGAAGGAAGCATGCATCGTACGCGGCTCGTTCAGATAAAGATAGACGTCGACACCGTATTTCTTGCCCCGCGCCACCAGCGTACGCAGACCCGCCATGCGTTTTTCGCTGTCCGCGCCAAATTCGGGAAAAGCGGGGTCCTTCGCCAGCGTACGCAAAACCGTATGGACCCACACGCCGTTCACGCCTGCCGCCGCGAGGCGTTGCAAAAGCCCTTCCGGATACGATTTGACCTCAGGGTCGATCAGGGCGTCGCCATAATCCGCAAAATACGAGAAGATGAACCGAAGCTCGAACGGCGAGGCGTTCTCGGGCTTCGCCACATGAATCGCAGGATCGGGATCAGCGAGTTCTTTCGCAAACGCGAAACGCGGTTCTTCCTGTTGCGAGAATGCGGCTGAGGGCACCTCTTCCCTCAGCCACCCGGCAAGCGTTGCGGCAGCGGCGGTCGCCTCCGATGACGGTTCCGCATAGAGAAGCGGCTCGCATTTCGGTTTTAGGCTGCCCAACTTGATGAAAAGAAAATCATCTTCCATCAGCGAATACCGCAACCGTTCACGCGACATCCCCAGTACGGTCATCAACTGGTCGTAAGGCAGCAGGTGCCAGTTCCGCCGCAGCACCGTGATGTACCCTTTGTCCTTCCATTCGGGCAGAACGGTCCCCTGCGGCGGCAACCCCATCGAAGCAGCCACCTGCGCCACTTTTTCAGGCGTCGTTTTCAGCACCTCGGCCAGCCGTTCCTGCGGCACGACCGTCCAGTTGCGCCACACGAAAGCGTGCAAACGGCTTGGAAATGGAGCGAACCCCAAAGCGGGCTTCTGCCCGCCTTCATCCGGCAAGGCAACCGTCTGACCGGAACAGATCGACACGCAAACAACCGCCGCCATGAAACCGAGCCACAAACAGGACTTCATGTCCGCCCCCCTTTTTTCTGCGCCAACGCTCACCGACGACGAAAACGCCGCGATCCCCAATCGCGGCTCACCGTCGTTTTTCAGCGCCAACGCCTTAGAAACCGCCCGCGCGGAAATTGCCGATCGCCTCCGTGACGCGCAATGGACGGCCATACAGGCGAACGCCCTTGACGCCCGGCGCCAAGTCCGCCTGATAAGTTCCCTTGACCTCCCCCATCTCCAAGGGCAACCGCCCCCAGCCATACTGCCGCGTCGCGCCGCCGTCGCAAAACACGCCGTCGGCCACAACCATCACCAACGCCGACGAGAAATCGCAAATAAACACGACGTGCTGAAGTTTGCCGGCCTGAACCACGCCGGGATCGGTATGCCATACGACGTCGCGCGCGCCATCGCACAGCTCAATCATCCATGTCGGCCGGCCCGCGAGTTCGGCGGTCACGACACGCACGCCCTGACCGCTCTTGTCCATGGTCGTGAACAGGGTTTGCCCCGCAGCCACAGACTCGGGCTTGGCCCACAGCTCCACCGTCAAACCGCCGTGCGAGAGATCGCCGAAGCCACGGGCAACGGTCGGATGCGACGTCGAGCCGCACGCATCCATCTTCGCCAAAAGCAAACCGTTGGTACAGACGGAGTTGACGTTCGCCTGAGACCAAAGACCTTCGAGCAGTGTTTTGTCAAGCGGATGGACGCGCGCCACCGTTTTCTGTGTCTCTGTCAACCAGAACCGGCCATCCTGCTCAACAAGATCCGGATAACTCATGCGGATGGCGGGATTCGGATCGAACAGAACGAGCTCGGGCTCGGACCATCGGATAAAGCCATCCTCGTTCAACACGCCGCCCGACAGAAACACGGGATTGCGCCCGGCCCACGCCCTACCGCCATGATTATGATACCAGAAAAGATACTTGCCCTCGGAAGTCATGAACAATTTAGGACACGCGCGCGGCGTCTTGAGCGGGCGCTTGCCGGGACCATAGGTCATGGGCTCAGGCAAAGACCACGTCACGCCGTTGTCGCGGCTATAGCTGTGTCCTGGCGTGCCGCCTTCCATGCGAAACACGCAAAAGAGATCACTCTTCGTCAACGGCACCAGATTGAACTCTTCCTGAATGCTGCCCAGCGCGGGATTCCGTATCCCCTTCTCGCCGTCCGGCAACAGCCGGAAGACGAGTTTATCAGGATCCGTCTCGGTCAGAATATTGGACGCCTCGACCACCCATCCCTCACCCGCCTGCATAAAGAACTTACCGAGTTTCGTGAAGGCGAAATAAACCTTGCCATCCTTGACCTTGGGTTTGTCAATGCCCCAGAAATGACAGACCTCACCGTGCCACGGATTGCCGCGGTCCACCTCCGTCACGCGAAGCGGGATGCGAAAACGCTGCGCAGACCACGTCAGCCCCTCATCATCCGAGTAGCGGAACGCATACCAGCCATGCGTATCTGACCGAACCCGCTTATCGGAATCCGGCAAAGTCACGATATGATCGCCGTTATACGTATAAAACGCGTAGATGCGGCCAGAGGGCGTGATCAGCGGCGTCACCCACGACGCTTCAGGGCCGGTCTCCGGCTCGATATCGATCAACTCCGACCAGGTTTTACCCTGATCCTTGCTGAGCGTCGCCATAACATGCTGCCCCTGCTGCCCTTCCAAGCCCCGGCCTGTCGTGAGCGTACAAACCCACGTGCCGTTCGAGGTCACCACCACATAGGGCTGGTCGACATAACCCTGACTGGGCATATGCCATCCGTTGCCTATATTGCGTGGATCCGCCGCACGAACCGCCTGAATATCCGCCGCGCAAACCGCAGTCGCACACAACAGCCAACAGACAACAACGCTTTTCTTCATGATCTTCCCGCCCTTTTCTGAGTTACACATGACGACTACACGTTATCGGTTTAGCGTGACCCGCGCAATCGCATTCTTGACGATATGAAAAATGAAACGTACGCCTTTACGCAACGGGGGACGCCCGAGCTGAACGCGAGAGGGAACGCAAACAGAAAACCGAAGAAAAGCGGGAAGCCGTTCAGCGTCTGTCAGAAGCGGCGGTTCCGACGGACGGCGGGGGCTTCTCCCGGCCTGAGGCCCCCGTCGTTGGAGGCCCGGAATGAGACGACCTTTTTTCCAATTCGGCAAACACGGCCATGGCCGCACGCTTTTCGTCGTTCACAGCTTTCAGTTCATTCGTCGGCCCCCGCGCCATCAGTTCTTTCGTCAGTTTTGCGAGAGCCTTCAGGTGCGTCTTCAGCAAAACCACCGTCATCCGATCAGAAAAAACCTGGGCTGCGGCAACTTGCTGCCGGTACGTTGAAAAGGCTTCAGCGATAAAAGAATTAGGCGCGTTCGTCTCGACGTTTTTGTCCCTCCGGAACCGCTTGCGTTCCTGTTCAACAACCGCGTAAGCGGCCATGTCGCCCTTTTTCTTAAGCGCTTCCGAAGCCTTTGTAAGGTTTAAACTATAGGCTCTGAGCGCGTCTTCCTTTTGCCGCGTGATGACGGTTTCAATCCGATTCATCTCGTTGGTGTAGATCCCGTGCAACGTGTCCAGCGTCATTATTCGGCCGGTTTGAGCCGTTGCCGCTGCCACATAAAGAAGGCACGTCAAAACCGTCAAGCCGAAAGCATCGCCTGCCGCCATATTCCGCATCCCCCTTTATCAGCGACGCTGACTTTTTCACCAGGCGGAGAACGAAGCCGCGTCCCCCGCCCGGTTTCTGAAAACGACCTCCGGCGACGGACTTACGCCTTCGGGCTATCGATTTTCTTGGGCTCGTCTTTTTTGCCGTCCCCGACCATTTCCTCGACCTTCTCGTACGCCAGCTTTTCGCCCTCCGCCGTACCCTTCTTGAATTCGCCCAAACTCCGTCCGAGAGAATGCGCTAACTCAGGCAGTTTCTTGCCGCCGAACAGAACAAGAATAATCCCCAGAACAAGCAAAAGCTCCGTCGGCCCCACGTTTGCGCCAAAGAATCCGAATGGCAATGTCATCCGTTTATCCCCTTTTTTTAAAACAGGTACCGTTTTAAGACCGCACAGCGATCTCAAAACGATTTAAATATTAGAATGATTCTTCACCGCGTGTCAATGTGATGTCCAGCCTTCTTGCGCATGAACACGGCCCTTGGCCGTCTGCCAGGATGACGTGCGCATGTCCGGCATCTGCGAATCCGGTTCGCACCTATCGACGCAAACGAGGGCATATGCTAAACTTCAGATTATTATTCATGTGAAACGGAGTCCTGTTTATGCACGTACGCTTGAAGGCCCTTTTGATACCTCTTGCCCTCTTCTCGAATGCGGAAGCCGCACCGCCCCAAGCCAGCCCTTACGGCGTTTGCGCGCACCTGACGCGCGGCGGCGAATTTCAGACGCAAACGGAGGAACTGCGACTCATGAAGGAAGCCGGAATCGCGTGGGCGCGTTCTGACTTCGACTGGAGCGGCCTCCAGCGCGCACAGGACGGGGCATGGAACTTCACGTCGCTCGACACGGTGATTTCCAACGCCGAGGCCGCCGGTGTTCAGATGTTGCCGATCCTCGGTTACAGCACCTCCTTTGCAACTCCCGCACACAAACACCTCGACCTCTGGGGCCATTACGTCCGCGCCATCGCCGAGCATTACCGAACCCGTCTGCCGGTATGGGAAATCTGGAACGAAGAGAATATCAACGGCTTCTGGAAGGACGCCAATCCGGACGACTACCTGCCGCTGCTGAAAAAATCCTATGAGACAATTAAATCGGTCGATCCCAAGCTCACCGTGGCCGTGGGCGGCTTTGCCGGAGTTCCGACCAATTTCATCGACCGCCTCTATCAGGCCGGCGGCGCGCCCTACTTCGACGTTATGAACGTTCATCCCTACGGACAGCCTTCCGAGCCTGAATCGTATCTTGAAGAACGGCTCACGGGCCTCAAGGAGATCATGGCCAAATATGGCGACTCGGCCAAGCCGGTCTGGATCACCGAAATCGGCTGGCCCACCCAGAAACAGCGGGTCGCCGCGCCCGGACTCATCAAAGCCGGACTCAAAATCGCCAAGCCCGACAAGAAAGGCGCTTGGCGCATCGCCGTGATCGACGATCCGGGCTTCGACTCCGAACACTCCGCGCCATCCGATGAAATCCTGAACGATGAGCTTCCCGCCCAATCGCGCGTGCAGCGGCTATCCATGGACGCGCTGTTTGCGGCTATCGCCGCCTACGAGATCGACGCGGTGATCCTGCCTTTCAACGAGAACTTTCCGGCTGACGGTTTCGATAAGCTGGTCGATTACGTACGGCGCGGCGGCATCCTCATCGAGTGCGGCGGCATGCCGATCTGGAACCCCATGACGCGCGGCGCGGACGGCAAGTGGGTCAAAGCCAAGCAGTACGGCGAACCGTTCCGCGACCGGCTCCGCATTCGGCGTCGAGGCTTGGTGGCACAAGAAAGGCGTCATTCCAGAAAAGATGCCCGTCACCTTCACAGGCCCCGCCAAGGACACGCCCCGGCCGAAAAAAGGCATCCTTGCCGAACGTTTTCTCACGCCCAACGGATTCAAAGACGGCGACCGTTTCATCCCGTTGCTGACCGGCGTGCACAACAGTTACACCGGCACCGCCGCCGCCGTCTATGCCTTCAACAGCGACTTGAAAGGGGCGGTCATCGCCTCCGGTCTCTTTGAGAAAGGTCAACAAGGCAACAGCGAGGCCAAACAGGCCAAAATGCTGACGCGCGCGCAACTCATCGCCTACCGACTCGGCGTCGCCCGCGTGTTCTGGTACGAATTCCAAGCCCCGGAGTCGGACGACCTCGATCCCGAAAGCCATTTCGGCATGTTGCACCGCGACCTCTCGCCTAAACCCGCCTACCTCGCCTACAAAACGCTCATTGCCCAGCGGCCCGCAGGATCGGTCCCGCTTGAAAAGACGTGGAAATCGGCAGACGGCGCGATCTTCCATCCGCAATGGAAACGGCCTGACGGGCAAACCGCGGGCGCCGTCTGGGCCTATCAGAAACCGGGCGTCTACAAGCTCTCCTTCTCGGCGGGAAATCTGACGCTCACCTCCCACCTCGGCGCGGCCGTCGGCGTGCAATGGAACGGCAACACCTGCATTCTGCCGCTTACCGACGAACCCGTCTTCTTCACCGGCGGCACGCTGGAAGCGATCGGTGAGGCCGCCGACAAGACCGAGGCGTTGCGCGCCATGGTCCCCACCGTTTTCACGGCCGCCGCCGAACAATACCGGGGCCTGCTTAAACGCCTTGAAGGCGCGAAGGACAAATTCCCCCGCCGCTGGGAGAACGGCCAACTCGTGCCGGTCGACCCCAAAGAGTGGACCAGCGGTTTCTTTCCCGGTTCGCTCTGGTATCTCTATGCGTTCACGCAGGCTCCCGAATGGAAAGAAGCCGCGATGCGCTACACGGCCATGCTGGAACAGATCCGTCACTATACCGGCAACCACGACATCGGTTTCATGCTCAACTGCAGCTACGGCAACGGTCTGCGCCTCGCCCATCCCGACGGCTACAAAGAGGTGCTGCTCGACGGTGCCGCCGCGCTCTGCACGCGCTTCGTGCCGCGTCTGGGCATGATCCGATCCTGGGACAACTTCAACAATCCCGTCATCATCGACAACATGATGAATCTGGAACTGCTCATGTGGGCCGCCAAGCAAAGCGGCGAAAAGCGCTTCAGCGACATCGCCGTCAGCCACGCCGACCAAACGAACCTGCGCCATTTCCGCCCGGACAACAGCGCCTACCACATCGTCGACTACAATCCTCAAAACGGCAAGATCTTCGGCTATTACGCGGGGCAGGGCGCTTCGGCCGACGGTCCATGGGCGCGAGGCCAGTCGTGGGGCCTCTACGGTTTCACCATGATGTACCGCGAGACCAAAAAGCCCG
>CAZTDL010000182.1:0-8021 GCA_964612775.1 uncultured Lentisphaeraceae bacterium | reverse complement strand
TTATAATGCGGTGCCCGCCGCGATCCCACGTTCTCGTAGTAGGTGAAACCGTCGACAAACTCCCCGCAGATCAGATCGAGGTCGCCGTCGCCGTCATAGTCGTGAAAACACAGACACGGATCGCCATACACGTCGATGGGTTTCCCGTCCGCCTCAATCAGAACGGGAGCGGCATACACGGGCTGCGCCGTCGTCCCCGTGTTCCTCATGAGGTAGGCGCAGCCGTGCAAGGGTCCCCGCGTCCAATGGCCGGACGCGTCCCACGCATCGCCGAAATACATCATCTCGCCGACTCCTGCCGCCAAATCGAAAGCCCCGTCCCCATCGTAGTCCACATAACACCAAGTGTTTCCACGCACCGTGTTGTTGGTGTGAACGTTGCTTTTGACGCCTGCTATTTTGACCCCTTTTTCAAAAGCCAACGTCTTGAAATCCGGATGGGTCGTGGCCGGAGACAGCACATGGGATTGCCCGTCAATCAGACTCACCTGAACGTTTCCCAGTCCGCGCCCCATGCGGCGCCCCGCCTTAAAAACTGGAAGTTTCTCCCGTTTGACGGACGATCCCGGATTCTCGAAGAAATACACGCCGTTATAGGGCGTGTCGGGGCATGAGACGGCCAGATCGAGGTCGCCGTCGCCGTCGAGATCCAGCGGCAACGGCCATGCCCAAAGGCCGACGCCCAAATCGCATGTCGCGCCCGGGTTGTTGTACGGCATCCGCTCCAATCCGTCCGCGAACAACATCCGTGTGACAAGGCTCGCACATAATAGACTTAACAATCTTCGCTTCATGTTTTCCCCCTTTTTTTCGTACATGCGGTGTTCGTTTCAAATCACGCTGATCCAAAACTACGGCAAGTTCCGTATGAGCCGCAAGCCTTTACCCATGCTTTGTTCGGAAGATGAACTTGTTCCCCTCGCCGCCGAACAACACCGATCCCCTGCGCTATCGAAACCACCACCGCGACAGACACGGCTGGATCCTGACGTCGGCCCGATCAGATCCGTTCCTCCCGGCAACGACCCCGTAGACCAATCCAGACAGACCTCCCAGATGTTCCCATGAGTGTCATACAATCCCCACGCATTCGGCAGATACGTCCCCGCAGACATTGTTCCGTTTGTCAAACCACAATTCTGAGCCGGGTAGCTGACTCCATTGATCAAACCACCGTTGTATTTATATCTCCCCAACGCGGCCATCTGAGTGTTACTCGCGGTATTCGCAGGTGTCCCCAATCCGTCGTTATAGTACGTTGTCGTTCCCGCACGGCACAGGTATTCCCACTGCGCCTCCGTCGGCAAATCGAAACTGTCAAAACCCGTTTTCGTTCGGAACCGTCCTATGAAACTGGTGGATGATACCGCAGATCCTGTTAACGGCCAGTTAATGTGAGGCGTCCCATTTGTTGGGCCTCGGATGCTGTCATAAGAAACCTGTTCTACCGGACGAGTCGCGTAATACGTTGCGTTGTTGAAGAAGCTGGGCTTGTTGCCATAGATCAGTTCCCACTGCCGCTGCGTCACCTGAAACACCCCCGCGTAAAACTCCTTCGTCAACGTCGTTGCAATATTCGCACTCGCGCCCATATTGAAATTGCCGGCGCGAATGCGCCGCATAACAAGCTTGGTCGTGGCGTAAACCGAATCGTTGGTCACCCCGAACCAAACATTGGTAAAGCGGCCGTAGGTCTCCAAACGCGCATCGCCCGGAAAAATATACTCCACCTGATCGGAGGAACCCGCCGCCTTTGTGAGGTCCAGAATCATGTAGACCGGTGACACGGTCGGCGTGAGCGTCACGCGGAACCGCGTCAGAATGCTGTTCGTGTAGGCGCTTTTTGTCGGATTCCAAACGATACGGCCCGCGCCGGGAGCCACGCTATACAAATCGCCCGAAAGCGAGTCGATCGGCAGCGTCAGCGACGTCGAACCGTCCCAGGCCGAAAGAGCGACATCGACGCTCTGCGTGGCGTCACAACTGAGCACATAGCTGATATCCACAAGCCGGCTCCATGGCCAGCGTTGCCGTACAACCACGTCGCTTATCGTCGGATCAGCCGCATACGCGCCGAACGCAAAGCTGACCGCAAAGAAAAACCAGGCCATCCGCTTGACTGTTGTTCTCATCATTTTCAGCTCCCTCTCATTTAATCACTTAAGGGCCTCTCAGTGCGCCCAGTCTTTTTTCCTTCAAACGACTAACGCATTAATGCACGTCGCACGAATGCACTTCTCGCTCTCACCGCATTTTGATCATCGTTCCGTCCAGCGGGCGCGTCAGTTCCGCCGTCAGAATATCAGCCGACCTTCCGGAAAACGTTAAAGCCAGGTCGAACACGCCGTACCCCCAGCCGCTGTTCTTGATCTTCCAGCCGAAGTATCCGGCCGCGTCCGCAAACGAACTGGTTCGCGTCACTCCACCGACTTTGGCGATCACGAGTTGCGCGGACGCGGCGTTTGTCGCCGCAAACGCCGCATCGTACGGGACAACGGCATCCGTTCTTACCTTTCCCCATGCCAAGCTGTTGGAAACGGCGTTGACCGACGTTTCCCCGAACGCTCCCGTCACCACAGCGAGCCGCGACGTGAAGGCCTCAGCAGCATGAATCTCATCGGTGAAGAGCGTCAGCGTTGCCGTGTACACGTCTTCAACCATCGGCACCTCAGATGTAAACGGACGCCAGAGGTAATGTGTCGTGCCCGCCGTGAAATTTGTGGCCCACGTCGCGGTCATTCCGTGAATGTTCAGTTCCACGCGTGTTGCGGCATCATTCCAATCCCATGTCAGCGGAACCGCGTTGGTGAATACAGTGGACCAACGGGAACCCCGAAGGTCGCCGTCAATCACGGCAGGCACAGAATCAGCCGCAATAACAGATACGAGCACATACACTGCAGTCATACCGATCCAGACTGATCGTCTGCCTACCATGACATTGTCTCCTTTCAGCTATTTGTACTACCGTCCTGTTAGCCGTCTGTTCTCGCGCCAAACGGATGTCCTTCAAAAGAATGTGAATACCGTAACACGCACGTCTAATTGAAACCACATGCGATTAAGCACAACATATAGAGCCTTTTAAGCACACCGCTTGCCGCTTGAGAACCACTCGTGTATACTCGGGACAACTAATGAACGGACGGACTCAAACTTTTCCGCATAAACGGTCATGGCTAAATTTCTGAAATCGATGCCGCGGGTACTCGTCATGCTCTCCCCCGCCTCTGAAAAAGTACGGCGGGAGAAGTTTCAGGGCATTCTGAAATACGCGCGGCTCCACGGCTCATGGGACGTCCAATTGTTCGACGACCGGCCCTTCATTTCGAAACTGGGCGACTTTGCGAACTGGCGCCCGGACGGCATCATCACCCGCGGAGACCTAAGTCTTTTCAGCGCTCTCATCCCGAAACCCGAGAATATTCCGACCGTCTACTTGGACGCCGACCCGCGCCATTGTCACAACGGCATGATTGTCCGGCACGACCTGGAGGCGACCAGTCGGGCCGTCGCCGAACACTATATCAGACAGGGTCTCACGCACTTCGCGTATGTGGGCTCGGCCCCGAATTCTTACTGGTCGGCGGTGCGGGGAGATGCCTTCGCAATACGGATCCGACAAGATGGCTGCCATTGCGTTTTTTATGAACCGAAAAACGTTGAGGATTGGGGCCTCGAACAGAAGCACATGCGCGATTGGCTGATCTCGCTTCCAAAGCCATGCGGACTCTTCGCCGCCTTTGATTTGCGGGCAAAACAGGTGTTGGACACTTGCCTTTCCGCAGAGATCCGGGTACCCGAAGAAATCGCCATTATCGGCGTGGACAACGACGAAACCATCTGCGAGAACACGGTCCCCACGCTTTCCAGCGTTCAGCCGGATCTGGAGGGCGGCGGACACATGGCGGCCGAACTGCTCGACGGGCTGATGCGGGGGAAAAAGCGCAAAGGTGTCAGCCTGACCTACGGCCTTCAGCGGATCGTCGAGCGACAATCCTCGCGATGCGTCCGTTCCCTCAACAGGTTGGCCATGCTGGCGGTCGAATTCATTCGCATAAACGCTTGTGAAGAAATAACAATCTCCGATGTTGTGCGTCGCCTCGGAGTATCCCGAAGTTTCGCGGAAAAGAGTTTCAGAAAATCGCTCGGGCACTCGCTACTGGAAGAAATTCAGTTGCGCCGCCTCGAACGGATCTGCTCGCTGCTTAAGGAAACAACCCTTTCAGTCGGCGAAATCGGCACTCGGTGCGGCTATTCAACAGAGCCCTACCTCAAGCGTCTCTTCAAGCGAACGTTTGGCATAACGATGCGGGAATATCGAAAAAAAATAAACATGCCGTCTCGCGCCGATTGCATCCGTCCGCACGATACCCAATCACATCCGGCGTATATTACAAGCCCCATATCGGCACAAGTCAGCATTCCCAACGAAGCACAAGTCGAATACTCACTTGATACAGCATCGGAACGAAAGATACTCGCTGCTTGTGCAAGGAAGACTCTTTCGTCTTCCGAAATCGCGTCCGCTTTAGGTCACAAACAGCTCAGCGGAAACATAAGGAAAGTTCTCCCAAATTTACTTGATAAGGGCCTTCTGGAATTCACTATCCCCCTCCATCCGAAAAGCCGCCTACAGCGTTATCGGATTACCCCCCTCGGCCACACCACTCTATCCGCTCTCCACAAGGCAGAAGGTCGCTAGCCATCCCGCTTTTCATCCGGCCGGTTATAGGCTCCCAAACCGTTTGGGAAAAAACTGATGTTATGCCGCATCGACCTCTTTTTTGTTGTTTATCCGGCCGAAACTCTCGTGATACGATAAAAACACTGTTCAGCGAATCTCTGAAAAGCATCGCCATGACTATCTGATATCGGGGAATAGCGGCAGGGCGATGGAGAACAATGCCGAGAACATTGAGAAGATGAAAGTGATTCAGCCAGACGACGATGTCCTGATGCTTCGGCTTCCCGAAACTCCCCTTGCTTGGGCCGGGCCTTTATTGCTTTGCGGGTGCTTTGTTCTCTCCATCGTCCGCTTTTTCATCTATCAAGACCCGCTGCATAATGAGCTTTTTCAAGGGTCAGTGGCCGGAACTCTTTTCTTCCTGATCTGGTGCGCCTTTGCCATGGAGTTCACGCAGGTCGTGTTTGATCGCAAGGCGGGCAAGGTGACTTGGCAACGCCGGTACGGATTCATCCTGCGGAAAGGCACCGTTTCATTTGATGAGATTTCCGGAGTCATTGAGCAGTCCATTTTGAGTGACGGAACGACGGCGTCCCAGAGGCTGGCTTTAATCACAAAGGACAGAACCATTCCGCTATCACTGCTATACTCTAAGACGCTCATCAGCGAGGAAAAGTATGCCAAGCTCGCCTCGCGCATCCAGGCGTTCATAAAGGTGCCGGCCAGCGACGGCTTGTCCCAAAGCGTTTGCCATGCCATCAAAAACAGCAATCGCATACAGGCTGTCCAACTTTTACGTGATCAAAAGAAAATCAGTCTTGCCGAGGCCCAGGCGCAAGTCAAAAAAATCGAAGAAAAACTTACGTGAGATCAAAATAAACGCCCGTCATCCGAGTTAAAAGGAGGCTGTGTCTCAGTCTGCAAATGCGGGCGGAAATTTTGCCGTGCCTGCTCGCAGCCCCCGCCGTCGAGAATCGAGCGGCAAGTTTCTTGTATGGCCCTTGAACATCGCCGTTGCCGTCATTAAAAATCGGATAAGAAATACTCCGTCACGAGCCGCCTGTGCCATCGACGAATCTCGTAGCCACACAGAAAAAAACAACCGGCACGTCCCTTAATAGTCAAAACCGGGGAGCTTCTGGTCTGCGTCCTGTACCGGTCGAAAGGTGTGGCGGTGTTCTGGACAGGAGCCATGTTTAAAGAGGGCGGCCACGTGGTCGTGTACGCCATAACCCTTATTCGCCGCAAAACCGTACTGAGGATAGCGCGCGTCCAATTTCAGCATAAAATGATCACGGCTCACCTTTGCCATCACACTCGCGGCCGCGATCAAAAAGCTTTTTGCGTCGCCTTGCACGATGGACATGGATGGACACGGCAGACTCTTTACGGGCAGACCATCGACCAGAACATATTCCGCTTTTTTTTCAAGACCTTCCACGGCACGACGCATCGCCATATGTGTCGCAACGAGAATATTGAAACGATCGACTTCGCGCGCCGAACACCACCCCGTGGAGGTCACAACGCCCGGCGTATTGCCAAGGATCTTGAAATACGCCTCACGTCTCACGGCAGAAAGCTGTTTTGAATCCGTCAGGCCCGCCAATTCACCGGCATAGAGCCGCTCCGCGAGTTCATGCGGCATTGTGACGGCTCCCGCAACAACCGGCCCCGCAAGGCAACCGCGTCCGGCTTCGTCCACACCAGCCAACACGCCGTAAGGCTGTTCGGCCCAGAACGCCCTCTCGTATTTCAGCATCATGTGTTGTTTTTTTTTCGTCCAGACCCGCCGCTGACATTTCGCCATCATACCCGTTTTCGGAAATGTATACTACGTATCCTGTTCCCGTCAAGAGAGCGCTTTTTCCAGTCTCGCATTTGGATTGCAGCGCATCGAATGACCTATTAAGATTAGACGCATGCATTCAGTACTTTTTCAAATCGGTTTTCTTCCCCCCATCCGTGCCTATGGTCTTTGCATGGCACTCGGTTTTCTTTTCGGTTGGCAAGCCGCCGTTTGGCTTTGTAAACGCACGGGGCAGAGTGCGGACCAGCTGACCGCCCTGCTGACCTGGCTCATGCTCTCCGCCGTCTTGGGAGCCCGCACGGCCTATGTGCTGGAGCATTGGACCTCTGAATTCGCGGACACCCCGCTCGCCATTCTCCGTGTGGACCAAGGCGGCTTAATGTTCTATGGCGGACTTATCGCCGCAGCCTTGGTGTTGGTTCTCTATGCGCGGGTCTATCGCATGCATCTGTTCCAGATTACCGACCTCGTCCTTTCCGTCGTACCGCTCGGGCACGCTTTTGGACGGTTAGGCTGCTTTATGCATGGTTGTTGCTACGGAAAACTCACACATTCATGTATCGGCGTCTGTTTCCCAAAAGAGTCGCCCGCTTGGTGGGAACAAGTGTCTGCCACGCCGCCTTTGATCGCGCAAACGGCTATGAAAAGCCTGCCGGTCATTCCCACGCAGCTCATTGAATCAGCCGCCAACCTCTTTCTTTTCGCGCTGCTTTACACGCTCTACCCGAATCATCATCGGCAACGCGGATTCATCACCGGATGTTATCTCGTCTGCTATGCCACTCTGCGTTTCGGCATCGAATACCTGCGCGGCGATCCGCGTCTGGCGATCGGCCCCTTTTCCATCAGCCAGACCATCAGTCTCGCCATTCTCGGCCTAGGACTTTTTTGCCTCAACTACGCCCGCCGGGCCACCCCGGCAAACGAATCGCAAAAATAAGCCGCCGGCAATCCATCGGGCATGTGAACGCGCGATCTCCTCCTAAAAAAACAGGCGGCCCCACTCCGTGAGGTCGCCCGTTTTCCATGATCATCCAATTCGACAACGCGTCAGAGGCCCTGCCCGCAGCATTTCTTGTATTTCTTGCCGCTGCCGCATGGGCACGGATCATTGCGGCCGACATTCCGCATGTCTGAGGTCGGAGCATTTGGATGTGGCGCAGGCGCACGTTCGGCCTTCTCCATCGCCTGCATCAGCGCATCGAATCCGGCGACCGCCGATTGCGGCACATCGGCCGCAAGGTGCCGATGCTGCTGCTCCTGTCTTTCCTGCGGTTGTTCTCCGCCCGCCAACATATTCATATCGTTGTGAACGGTCTGAACATTCGATTGAGAAACAGACATCATGCGTTGCAGATTCTGCATCGTGGTGGCGCGGAAGACGGAGGTCGCCACCTCGGTCTTGATGTTCGTCATCAGCTCCTCAAACATGTTGAACGCTTCACGCTTATACTCGACCAGCGGATCGCGCTGTCCGTATGCGCGAAGATTCACGCCTTGACGAAGCTCGTCCATCGCCCGCAG
>CAZTDL010000181.1:3869-8066 GCA_964612775.1 uncultured Lentisphaeraceae bacterium | reverse complement strand
GTCAGTTTTCCGCGTTTTGTCCAGCCCGTCCTTGATCAGTACTGCATTCGATGTCACGGCCATGAAAAGCCAAAGGCCGGTTTGGATCTCACGCATCGCGCGGAGCCGGGCCGAACCACCAGCTGGCCGTATGTTTTGCCGGTGTTCGGCAAAGAACCTAAAGATTTGGCCGATTCGGTGCAGAAAACAATCGCGGGGCCGCTCTTTCCCTATCATGCTTATCCCAATCCGGATTGGAAGGTCGTTTCGCAAGATACCGTCGTGCCGCCCATGACCGCCCTGTCGTACAGAAGCAAGCTCATCCGGATCGCCACCGGCGGGAAGCATCACGATGTGAAAGTAACGCCGCTGGAAGAAGCGAGACTTGCGGCTTGGGTGGACGCGCTTTGCCCGTACCTGGGTCTAGAAGAACTTCTGACGCGACCGGACACGCCGGCGGACGTGTATTACAACGTCGGCATGTATAAGGGGCTTTCCTGTCCGGCGCGGATGGCGACGGCGCCGGTGGTCCACAAAGCGTTCTGTCAAGATGACTTCGAGAGTCAAGATTCCCGCCTGCCTAAGGATCAGAACGGGAATGTGTTACCCTCGGTGTATTTCGAGGGAACGAAACGATATTATCGAATACCGTAACGCGGACCAGACAAACAAGATAGCGTTTTGAAAATCCCTGTTCCCGGTTTTGCGCGTATCGGTTATCTGATATGGCCGTTTCAAGCCCGGTTATAATCGTTACGACATTTTTAGGTCGCTAAATCCAGCGGCAGGTCGACAATATCACGGAGGCGTTTACCGTCGATCATAATACGAAGCGATTCTTTAGAATCTTCGCTTGATGTTTGTTCAACTCAGATACAGTGCGTTTTCTCAAAGTTTTTGCGATATGACTGAACTTCTGAAATTTTGGTTACAACTACACGAAACCATCGTTCTATCCATTCGGCAGAATTAAAGTCCATTATCCTGCAAGGACTTTCTGGTAGCCAATCGAATCGAATTCCCTGCTGTTTGTCCCAGGCGATGTTATCTTGAAAAACATCTGATTGATATTGGCTCCATCCAGTAACGGCCATGACTGTATCATAGCCATACCCTTGACTTAAAAGTTGCATCGCCATATCTACTTCGATGTTTTGCAGATTAATTGAAAGGCCTTCTTTTAAGAAACAGCCTAGGGAAAAATTTGCCGTTGCGTTTTGCATGTTGCGCTCCATGCGGCCTTGATATGACCTACTTACTTTTGAAAATGTGCCTTCTGTGGTATTCAAAGAAAAGTTGCTGAGGCGAAAAACGTTCGGGTAAGAAAAGTTTCTTCCCCTCGTATCTTCTAAAGAAATTTTGTGCGACCTCGCGTGATGCGCAATCCCATAACAAAGGAGAAAAAACAATTCGGCACTCCTCATCCATCGTCATGAATCCTGCATCAAAAGCCTTATCATAAAGAGGACTCAGACATAGTCCATTATGTGGATTTGTTCGCTCTGTCTTGGGATTGCTATTCTTCCAAGGTTTGATGTGACTCGCAATGAGTAACGCATCAGAATGCAACCCTGTAATACAGCACTGATGGTTATAAGCCGCTAATACGGTTTCACGAAAGAACTGTTGTCCAACACGGATTCGAACAGTTTGCTCTTTATCGTTCCCGATTGGATATTCCGTATCAAGGATAGATGTTGCCTCCCTGTCTTGAGGTGCGTTGTTTTGCAGGGGGTTAATTGCTTTTAGTATTTGTTCACATTCAACAGCAAATCTTTCCCAGTCCGTGTTAACTTCGTCCCAGATTGCCTTGTCAAACTTTGCGACGTGAGAAAGTCCCTTAACTCGATTGGATTCCTTTGGGTCAAATTGTGCATAATTGCAACAGCGCATGGAAATCGCAGATGGCGTGCGTCCCAATATGCGCGCCAAATCTTTGACTTCAGCCGAACGTTGAGTCAGGCGTGCATAAGGCAATTTGCAGTAAAGGTTTATTGCGAGCAAAACCTCTTCGCGTGTCCATGGGCGGACTGCCATAGTGCGCTCCCGTTAATGGTCATGCGATTTGAGGTTTTGAAAATTAAGTTAAGGAAAACGGATTAGATTCCCCTAACAGCCTTCATCTAGTGCCTGAAACTGCGCTGACCGGTGAAGACCATGGCGACGTTGGCGTCGTTGCAGCAGTCGATCACATCCCAGTCGCGGATGGCTCCGCCGGGTTGGACGATGGCGGCGATGCCTTCGCGGATGCCGACCTCTGCGCCGTCGCGGAAGGGGAAGAAGGCGTCCGAAACCATGCTGCAGCCGATCAGGCCGCCTTTACGGGCTTTGACCTCTTCGTCAATCTCGGTCAGGCGTTTTGTGCCTTCGTCGCCGAACTTCATCACGAGCTCGTTGTAAGGTGTGGCATATTTTTCCCATGCAATCCAATCGGCGAGCTTGCGATAAGCCTTGTCGCGGGCGATCTCGGCGACACCCACACGGTCCTGTTCACCCGTACCGATGCCGACAGTCGCGCCGTCTTTCACGTAGAGAACGGAGTTGCTGGTGACGCCCGCCTCGACCAGCCAGCCGAAAACGAGGTCCTCATATTCCTGCGGCGTCGGCAGGCGTTTGATGCGGTGGACGGTGCCGTCTTTTCGCGTACATTCGGCGGGCATGAGCTGATTTGCCTTGCGGGCTTCGGGCACGAAGGACCACTGGGCCACGAGGCCGCCGTCGATCAGCGATTTGAAGTCGACCACGCGCTTGGCCACGAACTCGGTGAGGCGCGCCATGTTGTTGATGCGCATCACGCGCAGATTCTTCTTGGCCGCGAAAAGCTCCATCACGCCGGGGCCGAACTCGGGGGCCACGACCACCTCGGCATAGTTCTCGCCGATCAGCTTGGCGGTTTCAAGGTCGACTTCACGGTTGAGCGCGATGCAGCCGCCGAACGCGGCCAGGCGGTCCGCCTTATTGGCGCGGGCGTAGGCTTCGGCGAGAGAAGCCGCTTTGGCGACGCCGCAGGGATTGTTGTGCTTGACGATCACGGCGCAGGGCGTGTCGTCGAGGTAACGCAAGATGTTGAGCGCGTTGTCGGCGTCGGTGAGATTGGTTTTACCGGGGTGCTTCCCGGACTGGAGCAATTCAGGATCGGACGCGAGCGTGTGACCGGGCGTGAGAGCCGTAACGTCGCCGAGCGTCAGATTGCCGTTCACCAGCTTGTACATGGCCGCCTCCTGGCCCGGGTTTTCGCCGTAACGCAGTCCCTTCTCTTCGCCATCGATGACCCATGTGACTTTTTCGAAACACAGGGTCTGCCGTTTGACACCGTCGATGAAAGAAATCTCCATCTGCGGCGTAAAGTGATCATCCATGATGGTTTTATAAGCGGCTTTGAGGTCGATAGCCATAGGGGGGTCCTTTGAGGTTGGGGGTTAGAATTGAGGAGTGAGGGTTAAAAAGACGGGGTCGGCCGACCGCTCTTACCGGGCGGAGAGGATGTTTTGACCGACGCGTCGATAGTGGCCTTGAGTGCCGCATCAGACGAATAGCGGTAAAGCGGGACCGCAGCGTGCATCCACTTGCCCCAGAACTCGGTTTGCCAAATGTTCTTCTCGGGTTGGGCCTTGAAAATATCGGTCAGGTAGATTCCGTCGGCGGTTTTGACGTTATGTTCGAGGCAGCCGTTCAGACGAAGCCCGAGATAACCGCCGATTTTCACGTCGGCGGGATTGGAACAGGTACAGGCCGCGAACACGCCGGGAACCATGAAAAGGGCAAGAACGGATGCCATGTTCAAGGAGTTCAGGGTCGACATGGAGACCACCTTTCTGCTTAAATGAGTGTCCGTTATTAAAGCACAAACAGATGCGGGGCAAAAGACCTTTAAAGGAGTTTTCCTCATGACAAAAACCATCGGGCTGCTGATGTCTCTGGCGTTCGTTTCGGCATGTACCTGTCCGTTCAAATGCGATGAGAAAGATCTGACGCAGTATGTGAACCCCTTTATCGGCTGCGCTGACAACGGCCATACGTTTCCCGGCGCCTGCTATCCGTTCGGCATGATTCAGGCCAGCCCTGATTCAGGCAACTGCACGTGGACCTATTGCTCGGGCTACATGTACCTCGACGAAACGATCTGGGGGTTTTCGCAGACCCATCTGAACGGCACCGGTTGCCCGGACCTCGGCGATGTGCAACTCCAGCCCTTCACGGGTACGATCGAGCGCGAAA
>CAZTDL010000181.1:0-3859 GCA_964612775.1 uncultured Lentisphaeraceae bacterium | reverse complement strand
AGAGACCCAGAAAGCGAAGCCCGGTTACTATGCGGTGACGCTGGAGGATTTCGGCGTGGATGTCGAACTGACCGCTTCGCCGCGCGTGGCGTTTCACAAATACACCTATAAGAATCCCGCGCCCGCCCGTCTGCTGGTCGATCTGCAGTACGGTATCGTGAGCGGTAAGGACGCCCTGAAGAAGCACATCTTGGCGAGCGATGTTACGGTCGAGGACAAATACACGATCACCGGCCACAATCAGGCACGCGCATGGGTGACCCGCCATTATTATTACGCGGTTAAGTTCGACAAGCCCTATGCGGCGATCAAGCAGCTCGCGGCGCAGCCGGGCGAAAAGGCCCCTCGCTACGTGCTGGATTTCGATCTCAAACCCGGCGAGACCCTGCAGGTCAAGGTGGCGCTTTCGACCGTCAGGGTTGACGGCGCGAAAAAGAACCTCGCGGCCGAAGTTCCCGGTTGGGACTTCGCCAAGGTTCACAAGCAGGCCAAGGCCGCTTGGAACGGTCTGTTCGCCCGCGCCGAGGTTGACGGCACGCAAGACCAGAAGGAAAACTTCTACACCTCGATGTACCACCTCTTTATCCAGCCGAACAACATTGCGGACGTGGATGGCCAATACCGCGGCGCGGACGACAAGGTTTTGACCGCCCCCGGCAAAACCTATTACTCGACACTCTCCCTCTGGGACACCTATCGCGCGGCACACCCGCTTTACGCCATCTTGGCGCCTGAGCGCGTGGACGGGTTTATCAGCACGATGGTCGCGCATCAGAAGGCGCAGGGCTATGTGCCGATCTGGACGCTGGCGGGCAAAGAAAATCATTGCATGATCGGTAATCACTCGGTGCCGGTCATTGTGGATGCGTACCTCAAAGGGTTCCGCGGCTTCGATGCCGAGGCCGCTTTTCAGGGTATCAAGACCTCCCTGACGGTCAACCACCCGAAGTCCGATTGGGACGTCTACACCAAATACGGCTATCTTCCCTTCGATATCGTCAAGGGCGAGAATGTGTCGCGCACGCTGGAGTATGTGTATGACGACTACTGCGCGTCGCAGTTCGCCAAGGCGTTGGGCAAAAGCAAGGACGAGGCCTATTTCGCCCAGCGTGCGGACAATTACAAAAACGTGTTTGACCCCGAAACCAAGTTTATGCGCGGCCGAGACTCCAAGGGAAACTGGCGTACGCCCTTTGATCCCATGAAACTTAATCACGGCGGCGACAGCGGTTACGACTATACCGAAGGCAACGCGTGGCAGTATCTGTGGCACGTGCAGCATGATCCCGAGGGCCTGATTAAGCTGCTCGGCGGCAAAGACGCGGCGGCGGAGAAACTCGGCACGCTCTTCAAACTGGAGTCAAAGGTCGAGGGTTCGGGCTTCGTGCTCGATGTTTCGGGGCTGATCGGCCAGTACGCTCACGGCAACGAGCCCAGCCATCACACCGCATACTTCTTCGACTTCGCGGGTGTGCCGTGGAAAACCCAGGAGATCATCCGTGAGATCTTCGACACGCAGTATAAGAACAAGCCCGACGGCCTCTGCGGCAACGATGACTGCGGCCAGATGTCGGCGTGGTATCTTTTCTCGGCGATGGGCTTTTATCCCTTTAACCCCTGTAACGACGGTTACGTGTTTGGCGCGCCGCAGATCCCCAAGGTAACGCTGAACCTCGCCAAAGGCAAGACCTTCACGGTCGAGGCCAAGGGCCTCTCGAAAGCGAACAAATACGTGCAAGGCATCACGCTTAACGGCAAGCCCTATCCCGGCATCAAGCTCGCGCATGCCGACATTATGAGGGGGGGGACGCTGGTCTTCGAGATGGGGCCGCTTCCCAAGAAGTAAGCGGCGGTTGGCGGCGGCCTGCGCCCATGGATTGCGCGACGAACCGGACGGCTCTTTTCAGTGACGGGGTCAGCCTCGGTAGTCACGATAAGGGGAATGGCCCCGGCGTTCTTGACGTTCCTCGCGAATCATGTGTCCGGTCGCCAGAACATGGATAATCACGAAGCCGATCGTTCCCCAATGAGGGAGATAACCGTTTAAGCGAAACGCGAAAAAGACGAGAATGATCCCGACGACGAGGGTGTCGGCCCATGAGCGTCCTTGCCGGATGGCGCGTACGAGGGTCGGTATGTAGAAACCTCCGGCCACCGCGCCAAGCATCCAAATCATCAGGATGCGGTGATTGATCGTCTGGGGCGAGCGGCTGAACGCCAACGCCCGATCCGCCTCAAAGGCCGTTTTGGATGGCCAGCAGAAAAGGTCGGGCATCTTCGCGCGCCATTCGAAGCGGTTGAAATGTTTAGCCGCAAGCGGATAATTGCCGGAACGTAAGGAAAAGAACGCGCAAAAAAGGTGCTGATTTCTTCTGTTCTGTAGGGATATTGCTCCAAAGAACGGACATAGGCCAGGGTTGCATTTCTGAGAAATTTCGGGTTCGAAAGCAGAGTGCTTTTTGGGTTGTTCGGCATATTGTACCAGATGTTTGCATAGGTCGTGGCGACTGTCAGCGGCGGGGTATCTGGACAGTCCACCTCATCGGCAAAAGACAGGAGCTCTTCGACGGACCCATGCCCTTTGGGCTGGAGGTAGAGCACCTTGTTCCGGTTGGCACTGGGAGACGACGTTTTTGCGGTTGTTGCCCATTGGAACCATTTTTCCATTTCGGCTCGCGGTTTGCATAATCCCATCGATACCGTAATCATCTCGGTTGCCGCGAACGGGAAGCCGGGGTTTAACTCATAGGCCGTGGTCAGGGCCTTTTCCGCCATGAGAAGGTGTTCATGAAATAGCCGCATCTTTTCGCTTGGTACGTTGACCGCCCAGTCACATCCCCTGTGTTTCCACGCCACCTCGATTAAGAGATAACCGCGTGCGGTATAAGCAATCCATGGATTCGGCTTTTTTGCGCACCATTCGTCTATCGCGAGGGACGCGTTTTGAGGATCGGAGCACATCGCAGAAAAAGCGCCGTCTATACGGGCTCTTTCTAGCGGATCACGAATTTTATTGTCCATTCTTGTGATGAGCGCTTCGATCGCGGAGAATTGCCTTTTCCGCAACAAACTCTGAAACACGGCTTTATCCACAGGTTGTCTTGACCTACGAACGTGATGAGTCTAGAGAGCGATAATAGACATGTGAGCAAGAAAAATTTCATGATCATCCTTTGCCTTTCACACCGCTTCCATCGGGATGTTGTCCATCGTCACAGATCCTGTTAAACATTAATTTCGTCGGAATATTGACTGTAAAACTGTTTCAAAAAAGTAGGGATAAGGCAAGCGGATATGGGCGTCGGGCAAGGTTAATTCCTTTGACACCCCTCGCCAAACCCTCGCGTTTTACTTTCTCACTTTAGAACTTCGTACCCCCGTGTTACACTTTCCAACCGTTCATCACTATGAAACAGGGCAAGTCACAGATCGATGCCGTGGAGGCGCTGCTGCGCATGCGGTTCGAGCGGCAAATCCGCACCCATCAGGTGATGCCGGCCGAGGAGGCGTCGCTGACGCCTTTCCCCAAAAACCTCGACCCGCGCCTGGCGGCCGTTTTGCGCGAGCGCGGAATCGGGCAGCTTTACTCCCACCAGGCCGAGGCTTTCGAAACGGTTGAAGCGGGACGTGATGCGGTGCTGGTGTCGCGTACGGCGTCGGGCAAGACGCTGGCTTTTCTGCTGCCGATCCTGAACGACTATTGCAAAAGCGAAGCCCCCTTCAGCGTGTTGCTTCTTTATCCGACGAAAGCGCTGTCGCGGGATCAGGAGGGTACCCTCGGCGCATTGCTCAAGGCCGCACTCGGCACGCGTAAGCTTGGCACCTTTGACGGCGACACGCCGCGAGAGGAGCGTGCCAA
>CAZTDL010000180.1:0-8071 GCA_964612775.1 uncultured Lentisphaeraceae bacterium | reverse complement strand
AATGGCTAAAACCCTGTTTCAAAAGAAACTCCGCGCCAAAGCAGCCCACCGCCCGATTGTCGCACGTCACCGTCGAGAATTTGAGAAAGCGCCGATGCTGCTGTTGCGAGGGTTCCTGCGCGTCAAAAAAAACGGTCGGCACCCGTGTCCGCATAACGGCGGGCAACAGTTCGGTCAGCGTCGTTCCCGACAGAATTCCGTTCACGCCCAGCGAGGCGACATCGCGCACCGGTTGCTCAAAGCGCTTACCCTCGACGAAATGGAACCGCCAAGGGCCGAACAGACGCTCGTAGCGCAAGATACCCCCAATGCGGTCTCGATTGATCTTGTTCGAGGTCTCAAGCAAAAGCATGATCAAAGGTATCTGTTGCGCAAGCTTGGACAATTTCGTTTCCCTTTGACTTACCCTGCGTTACCGCAAGAAAAACACGGAACCAGAAGGCACGTCCAGATTCACGGTCACAACCCCGTCCGATGCGGAGATGCTTCCCGTAACCTTACGCCCGGTACCGGACACCTTCCATTGGCTGAAGTTTGACGCGCCGACAATAGACGTATAGTACATCACGGGAAACGACTTGTACCGCGGACTACCTGGCATCTGCGATGGCAAAGTCAGTCCGAGATCGATCGTTCCCGCGCCGTCCACACAGAGCGTTCCCCAAATGTCCACGAGATCGTTTGCCGCCGGCGTCCAGTCACATGTATACGTCACATGGGCCCCCAACGTCAATCCTCCGTTGAAAACCAACAGCGCTCCCGCAGGCGTATCCGCCGCGTCGCCCGGATTGAGCGCATGCGTCACAGAAGCCGTGCCGTCCAACACCGTTCCCTCGCCCGTCACTTCGGCAACCTCTTGGGTAACACCCGCAAGATTCAGGTTCGCCCCCATCGCCACTCGGACACGGCGCTCGTACGGCACATGCGACCGATAAAGCATCGACAGTTCTGCCGCGGACAAGGCGCGCCGGTAAACCGTCACATCGTCGAGGTCGCCGCTGAACGTGTTCGATTCCGTCACCGTCACCGCGCCCATGGCGAACGCTCTTCCGTTTGCATTGGCTGTGGGCTGAAAGAGCCAATGTTGTCCAGCTCCGTACGCATTCGTATACGTAATCGCGCCATTGTTATAGACTCGCATTTCCCGATTCGTCCCGTTGACGTACATGGAGATGCCGTTCAGTCCGTCCGCAACATAGGTCAGCATAACCCACGTATTCTCAGGCACCGCGCCAAGAACATCCGCATACAGTTGGCCATACCCCGTCACACTGCTGAACGGTCCCGCGCCCAACATACGGAAATCGCCGTTTTCCATCACGCGCAGCAGAAAAGCGTGTCTCGTAAGATTGTAATCCGGCAAGGTGCCGAAGAAGGTCTTTTTCTGATTAACCGATTGGTAGACCGGCATCCGAACCCATGCGGAAACCGTATAGGTGTCCATGTTGGCCATGTCATCGGAATAATTCACGTAGGGCGCATTGGATCCCGCGAAATGTACCGCGTTTGTCCCCTTCACGCCAGCAATGAGCGACAACCCGTTTGTCGTGCCCGTCGTGGTTCCGGCATTCTTTTCGTAGGCCGAATCGTCCGTCTGAACGCCGTTTTCAAAGGTGAACCGCACCATCGGATCGTCCGGATAGGCGACACCGCTCTCCGGTTTCAGCGTCAGCATGCCGGCCTGCACATCCACGACCCCCGTCACGCACGGAGGCTTCGCCAAAGTCAATGTGCCGTAGCCGCGTTTGATCAAACCTCCGTCGTCCACGCCGTTCTGCGCGGTCAGCCGCTGCGCGAAGGTCACGGAACGCCCCTGCGTATCGACCACTGCGCCGCGGGGACCGACATGTGCCTGTTTCAGTCCGCGCAGATAGTCCGTTGAAATCTCTGGATCCAGCCCGCCGCCCATCGTCTGGAGCACGCCGCCGTTGAACACCAACCGCGACTGGTTTAGCCGATTAGTGACCGAAGCGAAGGTCGCGGGCAGACGCAGCGTGCCGCCATCAAGATAGACGGCGTTCAGGCGCGTACCGCTCAGGTCGCCCATCCAGTTCCAGCGCTGACGCGCCTCCAGCAGACCATCGCCGCGAACGAAAACATCCGACTTGGAGTCACCGTTATTGTTGGCCTCGGCGCGCGTGCCCATCGAAAAACACCCCAGCGACACCGCGCCCCCGACACGTCCAAGGTGGTGTAACCATTATTCACCCCCATCATAAACCAGAAACCGTTCGTCCCGTAAACAAACCCGTCCGACACGTCGAATCGATCCACGACAGGAGAGACCGATCCCTTGGCCCCCATGATTAGCGCATCCGATAAACCACCCCAAGCGTGACCCTGTAACGACAAAGTTCCGCCTGCCACAGAGATGAGGTTCGTCGCACCGTACCCTACATACATACAGCCGATTTCCACCTTTGCGCCCGACTCGACCCGCAGGCTCCGAACCGCGTTGGCAGCGGTCGGCGAGTCGAAGTTGATATGGTTACGCGACGCCTGATCCGCCGTGGAGTTTCGCAGATAGACATCCGCGCCCGATGCGAATCTCAGCGTGCCTTCGTTCAAATTCAGCCGCGTCAGGGCCCCCGGCGCATTCTTCATGCCGCCCGCGATCGTCAATTCGTTCGAAGCCGATTTTGTATAGACAACCGTGCCGGAGGCGGTCCACTCGCCCGAGAGTTTCAGCGGCGCATAGGCCGCGAGTGTCACGGGCTTTAACACGTTCGCGTCGTTCGGCACCGTTGCCGTCGAACTCCCTTTGCCCGCCAAATGGCCGCCGTTGACCGTAAGCAACCCTGTGCCCAACGCACACGTGCCCGAAACGTCCAACACGCCCCTGAGCAGATCGGTGCCGCCGGCATACGTGTTCGTCCCCGACAACAGCAGTCGTCCATCGTCCGTTTTCGTCAGTTTGCCTTCGCCGGAAAGCGTGCCCGTCAGATCAAGTTCGGCCGAGGCGGAGACGACGGCCATCACATTTTCCGGCAACGCGATCGGGACGGTGACTGTATGAAGGCCTTGGTCCGCCTCCAATAAAGGAACACCGTTTGTCTCATCCAGCGTCAGCTCACCTGATCCAATGATCCTATAACCGTTCGCATTGTCGAAGCGGAGCGATCCCGCCGTCGCCGCCGCGTCGAGCGTGACGGTCGCGGGTCCGGTGATCGCGTCCAGGAATCCGACCGCCAGACCGGACGCGCCCGCGCCGGGGGCGGCCGCCCAGTTGCCGGCATCCGCCCAAACGCCGCTACTGGCGCGTGTCCAGACCGCCGCGTTTTCGGTGTCCGTAGCGACCGTCAGCAGCAAGTCGTTCCCGTTCAGGCTGAATGTGTAGCTTCGGCCGAACACGGGATTGGCGAGACGCAGGTTCGCCGCGTCCCCGGAGATTGTCCCCGTGCAGGTCGCCACGATGTAGACGCCGTTGGTCGACGGAGCGGCGTTTGTTTCACGCATCACGAGCGTCACTGCCGTTTTGCCCAGATAGAGGTCGCCGTTCACCGCGACGGCGCCGTCCGACGCGAAGCGATCCCGATCGGCCGTCAGGTTCAATGCGATTTCAATGTCCGGCGTGCCGCCCAGCGAAAGCGCGCCTGTCGTGAACGCGGACCCCGTCGGCGCGATCACGGTCAGCGTGCCGTTCGAAACCACCGTCGGTCCGGTATAGGCCTGCACGGCTGAAACCGCAAGCGTGCCCGCACCCAGCTTGACGAGGCCGCCGTCCGGCGTTGCGCCCAATGTCGCGTCATGGTTGAGAGTGATCCCCAGCGTATACGTAATATCCTGAGGCACATCAAAGATTGCGCCGCCTAAGCTGTTCGTCAGCTGCAACGCGCCATCCAGCGTGGCCGTTTTGCTCGGTTCGAACACGCCGCCGTTGAAGCACACGATCGCCACGGCGTTCGTACCCTCCTGATACAGGCCGTCCGCAACCAGGCGTCCGCCATTCAATCGCAATACGCCTCGAGCTCCCGCATAGTTTCCGGCCACATACAGCGACTGGTTGGTGAGTGTCACACAGCCGCCGTTGATCGCCAGTTCCGAATCGCACCCCGGACTGCAGACAAGCCGCATGGCATCGTTAGGGCCGACCGTCATATTCCCGCCGTTAATCTCAATTTGCGGTTTAGGCGTACCGCCGCTGTTTCCGCAGTAAAAGTTGAGCGTGCTGAATAAACCGCCGTTCAGAATGAAACGCGGCCGCGCGGTCAGTGTCGTCTCGTTGCCCAGCATCGCCGCCATCCAAAATCCTTTGGCTGTCGTTTCGCCGCCGTTGATCGTCAGCGTCGACGCCACACCGTCGGGCGCGGTGTTTGACGTGCCGTTTCCGCGGCCAATTGTGATGTAGTCTTTGAATTCGTTGACGCCACCGTTGATCTCCATATGTCCGGCCGTTTCTGAACCGGCTGCCAGCGTGCTCTCACCGCCGATGACCACCGCCTGCGAAAACACGTTGGTTTGCCCTTCCGCTCCAAGAACGACTTTGCCGTTGAAAACATTATAGTTGCGGTAACCTTGCGTCGGCGTGTCACCGTACGGCTGCACGTTCAGGGCGGTGCTTCCGGTCCCCTGATTGTCGCCCGCGCTCAAGATATTCTCGCCGCCATACGCATACGTCAGCGTGCCGGAGCCGAGCTTGAGGAAGGTACCGTTCTCCGCCGTCACTTGGCCGTTAAAGGTAATATCGGCATCGCTGTCGATGGTCGCGGCCTGCGAAGACAAGGTCGTCCGCACTCGATAACCGCGCGTGAACGTCGTTGTCGCACCCGTATATTTGAGCGTGGCCTCGCCGATCACGATCATGCCGGCCGGTTCTTCCGTAACCGTCACCGTACCATTCCGCACTGTCAGTTCACCGGCGAAGTCTATGCCGCCCGAAAGGGTCAGGATGCTCGACCCGGTCTTGGTAAGGCCGCCCGTTCCCGTAACGTCCGAGGTGATCTCCACCGACCGGCCGGTCTCGGGTTTGATCGTTGCGCCGCCTGTTTCCAGCGTGATCGGCACGTCAAAAACAGTCGACTGCGACATTGTTACGGCGACACCGTCAAACGTCAGCGGCACGGTCACGTCCGCACCGTCGGTCAGAGCCAGCGTGCCGCCCGAAACCGTCAGACTTCCCGCGCCCGTGACCGTACCGTTCACGGCGAGCCCGGCATGCTCGCCGATCACGATTTTCGTAGCCGACGGCACGGCGAGACCGGTATCCATCACATGCGAACCTTGCGATACCACCGCCGTCGCATTGCTGTCTGCCGAACCAAACGTCAACGCGCCGCCATTCCACGTATAAGCTTTCGCGCTGTCTACAATCATGCACCCGAACGTTGCGCCACTGCCGGTCGTGATCGTCGCGGGTTCAGTGATCGCCTCGCCGAAAAGAATGCTTGCCGACGCGTCGTTTGCGGGACTGATCGACCAGTTCCCCGCTTCGGACCACGCGCCACCGATCGGGGAAGTCCAAACCGACGGCGTCACGCTGCCGCTTCCGGCACCGATACGGATATAAATCGTCGAGCCTTCCGCCTCAAAGGACGCCGCCGTTTCCAACGTCTCCACCGACCACTCCGAAGTGTCAGGAGCGGAGCCGCCGAAGGTGACCAGCGGATAACGTCCGGGACGCGTGAACCGGGCAGACGTGCCGGTTTTGTACAGGCTGAAGATCAGTCTGACTCCGTCACCCGTCGGCAATGCCAGAACGTCGTATGCGCTCCCGTCTGCGGCCACGTCCAGCTCGACTTTTGCGGGGGTGAGAGCGTCGCCTGCCGAGAAAGCCGTCGGCGCAAACGTCTGCTCGACACCGTTTGTCAAGGAGAGCGTCGTACCGCCTGCCAATATCATATCGGCCGACGCCAACGCCCCGATCACGCGCAACACGCCGCCCGACACCACGGTCGGTCCGGTGTAAGCCTGATCGGCACGCAAAACCAGCGTGCCGATGCCGAGTTTCAGCAAACCGCCGTCGGGCGTCCCTCCAAGATCGGCATCGTGCGCAAGCGGCTGCTCAACCGACAGCATGATGCCGTCCGCGGCCTCGACCGTAAAACCGCCCGCCTGAACGATAGCCATGCTCAGATTGGTCAACGTCATGCTCGTGCAGGGCTCAAGCACGCCGCCGTTCAGGTAAAGCTCGGCGACACCGTTCCCCAGTCGCTCAAAACCACGCGTGATCAGACGACCGCCGTTCAGCCGCACCACGCCTTTGGCCGCCGCGTTGGCGTCGGCGATGCGGATGAGCGTGTTCGAAACCGCAAGCGTTCCTCCCGCAACCACCGTCTCGCTCGTGACACCGCCGTCGTAGGCGAGACGGATATCGCTTGAACCCGAACCGGTGAAAGCGGCGAATCCGCCATTGAACACGAGGCGGGGGCGTGTGGTTCCGATGACGTTTCCGCAGAAGAGCTACGCGCCGGAAAAATCACCGCCGTTCATTTCAAAGAGCGGACGCGCCGTGATCGTAGCGATATCGCCAGTCCGTTGCCCCATCCAGAGACCGGCGGTCGTTACCTTGCCTCCGTTGATTCGGACTGTTGAAACCAGTCCCGTCGGCGCGGTGATCGCGGATCCGTTGCCGCGGCCGATCATGATGAACCCGCTTACCCACACGCCGTCGTTGATCACGAGTCGCCCGGCCGTTTCGGCGTTGGCCGCCGTTGTGCTTTCGCCGCCCACGATCACCGTTTGTCCGTTCATGGTGTTGGTCTGCCCCGGCGTGCCCACGACTACGGTGCCGTCCAGAATCTGAAACACACGCAGACCCTGCGTGGGGCTTTCGCCATAAGTCCCGCGATTCATATAGACGTAATTATTATCGGACCCCATCCCCGTCCCAAACTGGTTGACGCCTGCCGCCGCGAAGGTCACGGTGCCTTTACCGGCCTTGATGAACACGCCGTTCTCGGCAGTGAGATTCCCGTTGAACGTCACATCCGCGTCCGTTTCAAAGGTCGCGCCCAGTTTGCCGTCGGACGTGCGGAGCGTCAGACCTTTGCCTGTCGTGACAGCGGAGCCGGTATACTTCAACGTGCCTTCACCGATCACCAGATCGCCGCCGTCCGTCAGCGAAGTCAGCGTCAACGTTCCGTTTTGAACCGTCCGTGTTCCCGTCGCCGTGTTTGCCCCGCTCATCACCACCACGCTCGCGCCCGATTTGACAATGGCGCCGCCGCCGTTCACACGTCCGGCCAGAGACAGCGTTTTTCCGTAGGAAGGCGCGAGACCGGCACCGGCATCGCCCACCGTTAATGCGGTGTCGAGGGTCGTCGAATCCGTTGCGGACAACGTCGCGCCGTTCAGGGTAACCGGCACGTTGATCGCCAAGCCGTTCGTGACAGAAAGCAGGCCGCCGCCCGTCACCGTGATGCCGCCGACACCGGTTGCGCCGCCGCCCAAAAGAAGCGAGGCTCCCGGCCGCGCGGTGATCGTCATATCCGCAGGCAATGTCAGTGTGGCGGCGAGAACATGTCCGCCTTGCGCCACATTCATTAAATCGTCCGCACCCGTCGCGCCAAAGGTGATTCCCGCGCCCGCCAACGTGTAGGCATAGGGCGAATCGAAGGTCATCGCGCCCACGGTCACCGGCGCGGTCAACCCGACCGCCGTCGGGCATCCCGGCGCGTCGCCAAAACACACGGCCGTTCCCGGATCGTTGGCTGGCAGCGTGCCCCAATTCGCGGACTCCGACCAATTGCCGCTCACGGGCTTGAGCCAGACCGAAGCTCCTGTGGCATTTCCCGAGACGTGGAGCACCACGCGTTTTTGTGCAGACTGCAGTTCGAACGAAGCGGTCACGCCTGTCGGCAGAGAGGCCGTCCAACCGCCGATATCCGGCACCGCAGCCGAATAGGTCGCGATCACGTAGTCGCCCGGCATCCAATAGGAGGACGCGCCGTTCAGCCCCGACAGCACAAATGCAACAGAGCCGAGTTGCGCGTCGGCCGGTAACGTTAAGCGGTCGCAGACGTTTCCCGCCCCTGCTTCGAGTTCGACAGCCGACACGCCGCCCTGCCCGACGATCAGCGACGATGGCGCGAACGCACCGTATTGGCCATCCGCCAAACTCAAGACGGCCCCG
>CAZTDL010000179.1:0-8141 GCA_964612775.1 uncultured Lentisphaeraceae bacterium | reverse complement strand
CGGCGACAAGGTGTTTTCGCCGATCATTCAGGACGGCACAAGCGATCTCCTCGTATCGTTCGAACGCCTTGAAGCTTTACGGTGGCGGCATCTTTTGGCCATGAACGGTAAAGTGCTTATCAACGATATGAATATGACTCCTATGACCGTTTCGAGTGGACAGCAACCCGCTGTGACGGATTTGGATACGCGACTCAAAACCGAATATCCGCAGGCGTTGTACATCGATGCGATGGCACTTGCAAAGACGGTCGGCAACACCCGTACGATGAACATGGTGGTCGCAGGTGCGCTTTCAGTGCTGACGCCGTTTAGTCCAGAGCTCTGGGAACAGGCGATGCGGGAACGTATCGCAGCAAAATTCATCGACCAAAATATCAAGGCGTTTGAGGCTGGACGTCAAGCGACAAAAGTCTAAGTTTTCACGACGTTGACGATCCTCGCGACGTATCGGGACATCTGATACGTCGCGTGTTGTTATTGAGATTTTTCGACATGACCTTATTAGCCAAATTGCGGTCGATTCTGTCCGGAAAGAAAATAGTCAAAGCGCGGCCGCGTTCAGCCATAGTCGGATCTTGGGGTGAGGATCAGGCCACTTCGTTTTTGGAGGCGCACGGTTACACGATTGTGGGTCGAAATGTTCGGCCTAATAAGCGCGATGAGATTGACATTGTGGCCCGCATCGGCGAGACGCTGGTTTTTGTGGAAGTGAAGACGCGTCGAAGCGAGGATTTCGGCCGTCCCGTGATGGCGGTGGATAAAGACAAGCGTCATGCGCTGAACCGAGCGGCCGCTGCTTTTCTTCGTGCGGCAAAACATCCGAATTTATTTTATCGATTCGATGTGATTGAGGTTTTGGGACAACCTGAAGACGGCAAGCCTGTTTTTCGGCATCTTGACGATGCGTTCCCTTTCGAACAGCGGTTCAAATTCCCTGTGTAACGTATCCATTCCTTGCCGGCGCAAGCTTGTTTAGGGCCGTTTCCGCGCGGAATATCAATACGCATAATGAAGCTTCACGCATCGATTCAAGTTGATTAAGCTGTTGGCGGAATGGGGCAAACGTGGTATCCTATTCGGGCATGTTTCACAGCGGTCTGCTGATGCCTTCGAAAGAAGTGGAACGGGCATGAGAATTATTGATTTTTCAAATTATTTTGCGGTGTTGGAAGCCGGTCGTAAGAAATGGCAAGAAAGCTATTATGCCATGTATTCCAGCGTGCTGGGCGGTATCGTGCTTGACCCCGTCCTCATGCAGGTGCCCATCGACGACCATCTGGTACACCGGGGCGACGGCGTGTTCGACACCTTTAAGTGTGTCGATCATGCGGCCTATAATCTGGACGCGCATATAAGGCGGTTAATGCGTTCCGCGTCGGCAATCGGATTGACGTGGCCAGCGGGGATCGAAAATGTCCGGCACGTGACGTTGGAGACGTTGTCCAAGGCAGACAAGGAAGCGTGCTATGGACGCATGATGATTGCTCGGGGACCAGGCAGTTTTGGTGTCAGTCCTTATGATTCTCCGATGCCGGCGCTCTATGTCGTCGTTTATGCGCTCGAAGTCCCTTTTATGGATAAGCATCCTGAGGGAGCGCGCGTTCGTCGTAGTCAGGTGCCGGTCAAACCCGCGCGTTATGCAACGGTGAAAAATTGTAATTACCTGCAGAACGTGATGATGAAACGCGAAGCCTTGGATTCGGGTGTTGATTTTGTCGTCGGATTTGATGATAACGGGCATATGGCGGAGGGCGCGACAGAGAATTGCGGTATCGTGACTCAATCAGGAGAATTGCTGTTCCCACGCGTGGAGTCGGTCCTGGACGGGACAACGATGTTGCGTGTGATGCAACTGGCCGAGTCGTTGGTCGCATCGGGCGTTTTGACCGTGATCGCGTTCCGTGATATTAACGAGGAAGACGTGCTTCAGGCTCAAGAAATGCTGATTGTGGGAACCACACGGAATGTCGTTTCGGTTATTGAATTCAATGGTTCACCTGTGCACAAAGGAAAACCTGGCCCTGTTGGCCAAGCCCTGAACGAGATGCTGCTGCGCGATATTGAGTTTAACGGCGAACTTCGCACGAAATATTGACGGTTGGAGTGTTATGGCGAATTTTGATGAGATCATTTTGAAAAGCATTGTCTGCCTGAACATGGTGGACGTTGATGGAAATCAGGTGATCACAACTCTGATTGAATCGGCTGTCGCTGAAGGGTTGTTGCCTGATCGACATAAAGACGAGGCCGTCAAGGCTGTGTTAAAGCGAGAGATGAGCGCTTCAACCGCATTGCCTGACGGGATCGCTTTACCCCATGGACGCACCGATTGCGTCAATGACATTATCTGTATGTTAGGCATTCACCCGACAGGAATTGATTTCGGTGCGCCGGATGGTCAGCCTTCGCGCATTTTTGTTTTGCTGCTCGTTCCTGCAACAGTCGCCTGTAACCATATCCATTTCTTGGCAAACCTCAGCCGCAGGCTGATGGAACAGTCAGTGCGCAATGAACTGTTGGCAGCATCGACGCGAGAACAAGTGCTGCAAACGATTTTAAGTCACTCGGATGAAGGGTCTATGTAATGAAACCGTTGATGTTGCAGGGAGCCGCCGCCTATTCTCAATTCCGCTTAATTGCACTGGCGGAAAAACTTGCGTCATGTGTTCAGACCGATGCGAAGCTTCACGTCGACGCGCACTTTGTCTATTTACTCGATGTGGAGAGTGCGCTTGATTCTGAGACGCTGAAGCGTGCCTGCTCGTTACTGGGTGCTGACGGATATGCGCAACCGCATGGCGGTTTTTTTGTGACTCCGCGTAAGGGAACCATTTCTCCTTGGTCATCGAAGGCCACCGATATTTTTCGCAATTGCGGTTTGGCGACCGTTAATCGTGTAGAGCGTGGAATCCGTTTTCGTGTTTTGTCGGGGACGTCCGAATTGTCTGTTGAGGACTTGCGCGCAGCTCTGAGCCTATTGCATGACCGTATGACGGAAGGCGTCTATCTGACTCTCGACGATCTCTTTGAACATCGTCCGCCAGCTCCCGGACGCTCGTTCGACGTATTGGGCAAAGGACTCTTCGCCCTTGAAGAGGCAAACCGTGCCATGGGACTTGCATTGAGCGACGATGAAATCCGGTATCTGTATGACAGTTACAGTAAGGCGGGAAGAAATCCAACAGACACCGAACTGGTCATGTTTGGGCAAGTCAATTCGGAGCACTGCCGCCATAAAATTTTCAATGCCGAGTGGATCATCGACGGCGAGAAGAAAAGCCAGTCGCTTTTTAAGATGATTAAGCGTACGCACGCCTGCCATCCAGAGGGTACATTGGTTGCTTACTCCGACAATTCGGGTGTTGTCGAAGGCTTCAGAACGGAAGGCTTCAAGGTCGACCCCAGTACGCATGCTTTTCTTTTCGAAGAAGATCAAATAGACATGCTGATGAAAGTCGAAACACACAACCATCCCACGGCTATCTCCCCGTTCCCCGGCGCGGCCACAGGCGTGGGGGGCGAGATCCGCGACGAGGCGGCGACGGGAACCGGCTCGAAAACGAAGGCTGGAATCGCGGGTTTCATGGTTTCCAACTTGCGAGTGCAGGGTTTCGAGATGCCATGGGAGAAGCGCTATGCGGAATTCCCCAAGCGTCTCGCAACGCCTTTGTCCATTATGTTGGATGGTCCTATTGGCGGAGCCGCGTTTGGCAACGAGTTTGGACGACCGCAACTGTGCGGGTTCTTTCGTACGTACGAGGAATGGGTTACCGACTGTTATCGCGGATACCACAAGCCCATCATGCTGGCAGGAGGTATGGGCAATATCCGCCGTGACCAGGTACAGAAGAAGCCTGTTTGTCCGGGTGCATTGATCGTGCAACTGGGAGGCCCCGCGATGCGCATCGGTCTCGGAGGCGGAGCGGCCTCATCAATGGTAACCGGCAGTAATGATGAAGCGTTGGATTTCGATTCCGTGCAGCGCGGCAACGCTGAAATGGAACGACGCTGTCAGGAAGTGATCGATGCCTGCGTGGCGCTCGGCAACAAAAATCCCATTTTGAGCATTCACGATATCGGCGCGGGGGGACTTTCCAACGGTTGCCCCGAATTGGTCGAGCAAACCGGCGCATCATTCGAATTGCGGGCTGTTCATAATGAGGAACGGTCCATGAGCCCCATGGAGATTTGGTGTTGCGAAGCGCAGGAGCGTTATGTGCTGGCGATTGCGCCGCAGGATCGCACGCTGTTCGAGTCACTCTGTGAACGTGAGCGTTGTCCCGTGGCCTTTATTGGCACGGCCCGCGACGATCAGCGCCTGGTATTGAACGATGGCCATTTTTCGGACAAGCCCATCGATATGGATATTCGCGTGTTGTTGGGCAAGCCGCCCCGAATGGTGCGCGATGTTTCGCACGATACCGAAGCACCTCTCCCGTTGAAGTTGGCGGGTATCAAGCCGGTCGAGGCATTGGAGCGCGTGTTGCAGTTGCCTGCGGTAGCCGATAAAACGTTTTTGATCACGATCACGGATAGGACCGTAACGGGGATGGTGCATC
Organism: uncultured Lentisphaeraceae bacterium; assembly: GCA_964612775.1. GTDB lineage: Bacteria > Verrucomicrobiota > Kiritimatiellia > RFP12 > UBA1067 > DAOPZC01. Next base: position 3,579 of record CAZTDL010000179.1, on the reverse strand, counting down.
GCGACCAGATGGTTGGACGCTATCAGTTGCCCGTTTCGGACTGTGCGGTAACCGTCACCGGCTACCAAACATACACGGGTGAGTCCATGTCGACTGGAGAGCGTACACCTATTGCGTTGATCGATGCGCCTGCGGCAGGGCGTATGGCGGTGGCTGAATCTGTGACAAACATTGCAGGAGCCAACATCGGCAAGATCGGGAACATAAAGTTGTCCGCAAACTGGATGTGCGCCTGCGGTGAAAAGGGCGAGGATGCTAAGCTGTTTGACACGGTCTCCTCGGTCGGAATGGACTTCTGCCCGAAAGTCGGCGTATCGATACCGGTAGGTAAAGACTCGCTTTCGATGCGGACCGTTTGGCAGGACTCGTGTGGCGCATCGCATAAGCAGGTCGCGCCGCTGAGCCTGATTGTTAGCGCTTTCGCGCCGGTTCAGGATGTCCGCAAAACGGTGACGCCCGATCTCAAGCCCGGCCAGAGCACGCTATTGATGATCGATCTTGGCAAGGGTCATAATCGCCTTGGCGCCAGCGCGCTCGCTCAGGTGTATAACCAAGTGGGGGATACGCCGGCGGATGCGGATGACCCGATCTTGCTGAAATCGTTCTTTGATGCCATTCAGGAGCTGGTCACAAACGGTTTGCTGCTGGCCTATCATGATCGTTCCGACGGCGGAGCGGTCGTGACATTGGCTGAGATGGCATTTTCGGGCGGAAGAGGTGTGTATGCCGATTTGCCCGGAAAAGACGTGCTGAGCGCGCTGTTTAGCGAAGAGCTTGGCGCTGTTTTACAAGTGGACAACGCGAAATTGGACGTTGTTTTGGGCGTATTGGCAAAATATGGTCTGGATGGAACCGATGTGTGCATTAAACTTGGCCATCCTACGGAGGACCGCACGTTCCGGGTCGATGTCGCCGGGAAACATGTGCTTGACACGACTCTTACGTGGTTGCGTCGCACATGGTCCGCGCTGACGTGCCGCATGCAGGCCCTGCGAGACAATCCCGACTGCGCTTGGCAAGAGTACGATAACGGTCTCGACGAGACTGATCCCGGAATGACGTTCGCGTTGACCTATGCCCCGGATGAGGATATGGGCATCGAAGTGCGTCAGAAACCTCGGATATCGATTCTGCGTGAACAAGGGGTCAATGGACACGTGGAGATGGCCGCGGCTTTTTCGTTGGCAGGATTCGAGTCCGTTGATGCCCATATGACAGATTTATTGAGCGGACGTGTTGATTTGTCAGCGTTTAACGGCGTCGTGGCCTGCGGAGGCTTTTCATATGGAGATGTGCTGGGGGCCGGTTCCGGTTGGGCACGAAGTATCCTTTACAACAGCCGCTTGTCCGAGATGTTTAGGACGTTCTTTGCTCGTCCAGACACCGTGACATTGGGTGTGTGTAACGGTTGCCAAATGGTGGCGCAGCTCAAAAGTATCATTCCAGGAGCGGAGCATTGGCCGCTTTTCCGCAGAAATGTTTCGGAGCAGTTTGAGGGCCGATATGCAACACTGGAAGTACTCGATTCGCCATCGGTATTATTCAAGGGTATGAGGGGTTCGCGTCTGCCGATCGCTGTTGCTCATGGTGAAGGTTTGGCCGTATTTGACAAAGCGGATGATGAAGCGAAGGCCTTCTCATCCCTGCGGTATGTGGATGGAAGAGGCCAAGCGACGGAGCGTTATCCATGGAATCCCAACGGGTCCAAAGGTGGCTTGACCGGCTTCACGTCGCGCGACGGTCGGGCGACGATCATGATGCCGCATCCGGAACGCGGATTCCGTTCTGTGCAACTCTCATACAAGCCGGCCGACCTGTTTAACGGAGAAGCCGGTCCTTGGATGCGCATGTTCCGTAACGCGTATGACTTTGTTGTCAAATGCCGTTAGGCATCTCGGCAACGGGGAGGTTCGGTATGATGGACCACCGGCATTTATCAATGTCTTGTTGGGTTGTTGCTGTTGGAAGAATCGGGTATAGTATACCGCATGATACGTACTGGAATAGGGTATGATTCCCATCGGTTGGTCGAAGGCCGTAGACTGGTCTTAGGGGGCATCGAGATTCCGCATGATCGTGGTCTTTTGGGGCACTCTGACGCGGACGTTCTGATTCACGCGCTCTGTGACGCATTGTTGGGTTCAGTAGCCGATGGCGATATTGGGCAACACTTTTCCGACAAAGATCCGCGCTGGGCAAATGCGGACAGTACGGTTCTTCTTGGACGCGTAGTCGAGCGACTTGAGAGAGCCGGCTGGCGGATATTGAACACGGATGTGACGGTAGTCCTGGAGACACCGAAGTTGCAACCGTTTATTCTCGCAATGCGTGAGAGACTCGCTGATGTTATGGGAATCGATTGTTCACGGGTATCCGTCAAGGCGAAAACCAACGAAGGCATGGATGCGGTCGGGCGACGGGAGGGGATCAGTGCCATGGCCATTGCCACAGTTACGCAGCATCCTGCTGGCGTATGATCTTTAGGGAGAAGGATGACGATGCAGATTTATAACAGTCTGACGCGCACGAAAGAAGAATTACAGCCGATTGAGCCGGGACATGTGAGAATGTATACGTGCGGACCGACGGTCTATAATTTCGCGCATATCGGCAATTTTCGCGCATATACTTTTGAGGATATTTTGCGTCGGGCGATTGTGTTCAATGGATGCCGTGTGACACAGGTCATGAACCTAACCGATGTGGACGACAAAACTATTCGTGGAGCATTGGCGGCTCACATACCACTGAAAGCGTTCACAAAACCCTTTATTGAGGCTTTTTTTGAAGATTTGAAAGCGCTGAACATTCAGCCCGCCGAAGTCTATCCTGCGGCGACTGATCACATTCCTGAAATGGTGTCGCTGGTCGAAAGACTGTTTATGCGCGGACTGGCATACAAGTCTGAAGATGGTTCTGTCTATTTCAGCGTCTCAAAGCTCTCCGGGTACGGCAAGCTCGCACATCTTGACCGGGAGAATCTGCGCGCTGGCGCGCGCGTGTCGCAGGATGAGTATGAAAAAGAAAGTTATGGCGACTTCGCCTTGTGGAAGGGGTGGGACGCTAGCGACGGCAATGTGGTGTGGGATTCTCCTTGGGGCCGAGGACGTCCAGGTTGGCATCTTGAATGTTCGGCGATGTCGATGAAGTATTTGGGAGAAACGTTCGATCTGCATACGGGCGGCATTGACAACCTTTTCCCGCATCATGAGAATGAGATCGCTCAGGCGGAAGGGGCGACCGGCAAACCGTTTGTGAACTTTTGGATGCACTGTGCGCATTTGCGCGTGAATGGCGAGAAGATGTCCAAGTCTCTGGGAAATTTCTTTACGTTGCGTGACCTTATTCAAAAGGGATGGAGCGGCCGTGAGATCCGGTATGTGCTGGTGAACGGACACTATCGTCAGCCGCTTAATTTCACGTTTGATGCGCTTGATGCGGCGCGCGCTTCCCTCGCGCGTATCGATGAGTGCGTGGATGCGCTGACGGCTCTCGCTGGTTCTGCGGCCCCGAGTTCGCTTCCTCGGTGGGCGCATGCGGCGTGCGACGCCTTTGCCTTGGCGATCAACGACGATTTAA
>CAZTDL010000178.1:0-8151 GCA_964612775.1 uncultured Lentisphaeraceae bacterium | reverse complement strand
CCCATTTTCGCGCGCTACGAAGCGGCGCTCAAGGAATACCCGGCAAAGAAAGCCGCCTATGACCGGGCGCTCGAACCTTGGCAGGCGCTGACGAAACGGGGATGGGACCCAACCGGCTACAAGGACCCGGGAGACATCGGCGACAGCGCGAAGTGGGCCTCTCTGGATTGCGATGACAAAGCCTGGGAGAAAATTCCGGGCGGGATCACCAAGCAGTGGGCCGGTCCGGGCGTGGTCTGGTTCCGCAGTACAGTCACGTTCCCGAAGGAATGGGAAGGAAAAGAACTCTGTCTTGAGGGCATGTACTGCACGGCCACGATCCATGGGGCGGAGACGCTGTATGTGAACGGTGCCGAGGTGCTGAAGACGACGAAGACGGATCACCATCGGGCGTCCTATCTCATTCCCGGCCGATTCGTCAAAGCCGGGCGCGCGGTAATCGCATTCCGCGTGTTCACGGATCGTAAACAAGGCGGCATCGCACTGTTCAAAGCGGGACCCCAAGGCGGCACGCCGGTCGTGCTCCGGGGAGATGCGTCGTGCTGGCGTGCGGCGACCAGCGGCGCCGATGTGCCGGTGGTTGTGATGAGTGCGCCGGGAGGAAGCCCGATGGGCCCGGACAATCCCCAGAGCCCGGCGGGACTCTACAACGGCCGCATCCATCCGTTCGCGCCCTTCGCCGTTCGCGGCGCGCTCTGGTATCAGGGAGAGAGCAATACGGGCCGCGCGGAACAGTATCGGACTCTTTTGCCCGCTTTGATAAGAAATTGGCGGGAAATCTGGGGAGCGGGGAACTTCCCGTTCCTGATCGTGCAGTTGGCCGCCTGCAATCCGCCTCCGTCGCAGCCCGGAGACTCCACCTGGGCCGAGTTGCGTGAGGCCCAGGCCCTGGCGGCCGCCACGGAACCGAACGCCGGACTCGTCGTGGCCATCGACATCGGCGATGCCGTCGATGTCCATCCGAAGTACAAGCAGGAACTGGGGAGGCGTCTGGCCTTGGCCGCCCGCGGCATCGCCTACGGCGAGAAGTTGGCGTATTCGGGCCCCGTCTACGACGCCATGACCGTGGAAGGCCATAGCGTCCGTATCCGGTTCCGCCACACGGGAAGCGGACTGACGGCGAAAGGGAACACCCCCCTGACCCGCTTCGCCATCGCGGGTGAGGACCGGCATTTCGTCTGGGCGAAAGCTGAGATCCAAGGCGATACGGTCGTCGTGCGCAGCGACGACGTTCTCCGTCCGGTTGCCGTGCGCTACGCTTGGGCGGACAACCCCGACGGCTGCAACCTCTACAATCGCGAGGGGCTTCCCGCGGCCCCGTTCCGGACCGATTCCTGGTCCGGCATAACGGCGGGAAAGAAATAGAGGACGAGGGAGCGAGATAACGAAAAGACACCACCTGTTTCCGCATGAAAGGAAGACGAACACGATGTCCCATCATACCGTTCATCCATCCGCAGTCGCCATTCTCTTGACTGCTTTTTTGCCGATCCACCTCTGTCTTGCAGCAGAGACGCCCGCCGTAAACCTGTTGCCCAACGGCTCGTTCGCTGAAGGGAAAACAAACTGGACCCTTCACAGCGAAAAGGGCACCCAAGCCGCGTTCGAGGTCGAACCGGCTGATGACAACCCGGCGGCCCACGTCTCAGTGAAAGCCAACGGGCTTCGCGGCAGCGTTGTGCAGTTTGCCTGTTCCTTCCCGAAAACCGTCTTGACGACGGGGGAGATTTACCGTTTAACGTTCCGCTGCAAGTCCTCTCAAGCACGTACCATGCGGGTGGTGCTGATCGAGCGGGACAAACCGTGGGGAAGCGCCGGAGTGGGCCGGGAATTCCCGATCACCCAGCAATGGCAGACCCTGCGCACCTGTTTCCGCGCAGATGCCGTGCCCTGTTCCAACATCAAACTCGATTTCTTTCTCGGTGAAACGTCGGGCGATGTATGGATCGACGATGTATCCATTGTTCATGTCGATCCGCAGAAGCTTCTGGAACAGCAAGCGTCCCTGGGCAACATTGAAATGACCGCGCAAACAGGCACCTTCTATCTGAACGCGCGCGGCTGCATCACGGGACTGCGCGATCCCCGTTCCAAGAACGCTCTGATTGCCCCACTGGATGAAAACCCCGCTTTCCGACTCACGCTGCAGCGGGATCAGGAGATTCAGGAGAAGACCTCGGATCAGGCCGCGAGCATTACGCATCAACGTGACGGTCAACGTGTCCTCTTCACCGCCGTCTTCCCGGACATGACCGTTCACTACACGTACGAGCCCTATGGCCGCGACGGTTTGCTCGCCTGCAGAATCCGCGTGGACAACCGCAGCCAATGGGCCGTTACGGGAATAGACTTCCCGCGCGTTTTCTGTCCGGGTCGGCTGGGCCAATCGTCCGCGGACGACCGCCTGCTCTACCCGCTGCACGACGGCGGAATCGTGGTAGACCCGTACGAAAAGATGATGGGACGGTCACTCGATTCGACTTACCCCGGTCCCCTTTCGTGCCAGTTGATGGCCTTTTACGACCCGGACGGCGGCATGCTTATGGCAAGTCTGGACCCGACCGGCGAAGTCAAACGCCTCCGCGCCAAAGGCGACCTCAATGTGAGCCTGAGCGTGACACAGTTGCGTCCCGTCACGCCCGGCGCGGATGTCGTGGTCGATCAACCGGTCGTCGTCGGCGCGTTCAAAGGCACCTGGTACGACGCGGCGGAAGTCTACCGCCAGTGGGCTCAAAAGCAGGATTTCTGCGCGACGCCGCTGCACAAGAGCCCCCTCTGGCCGGCCAAGTTCCGCAACGGTGCCATGGTCAACTACTTCAGTCCTGACCGTCAGGATAAAGGAGGGAAGGCCAAATACAGTCTGGAAAATCTCAAGGAAATCCTCCCCGAGCTTGAGACCCGTTCAGGCCTGCCCATGATCACCATCTCCTGGGGATGGGAACGACACGGCATGTGGTGTTCGCAGGAGTATTTTCCCGCCTATCCGAGCGACGCGGATTTCGAAGAACGGGGCAAACTGTTTGACGGGTTCGGCACGGGCATGGTGATGCTCTCAGGTTATCGCTGGACATTCGAAAAACCTTGGGCGCCACGAGGTCCGTACGATGGAACCGAACGTTTCAACAGGGAAGTCAAACCCTGGGTCACATGCAGGGAATCGCCCGGAACACCCACCATCGTGAAAAGCGAAAAAGAAAGTTACCAAGGCAGTCAATACGCAACGCTGTGCCGTGCGACACGCTTCTGCAATGACACGATCTCGGACATCGCCCGACGCTGTGTCAAATCCGGATATACGGTCATTCATTGGGATCAGTGTACCAGCGGAGGCGCGGACCAAGCCTACTGCCTTTCGACGGATCACGGCCATCCGCCGGGCTACGGGCGCTGGATTCACACCGCACTGGTCGCGATGTTTGAGCGACTGCGCAAGGAGTGCTCGGGCATGAGCCCTGACTTTGCGCTGTCGATGGAGGAACCCTGCGAGCTGTACCTCCCCTATCTCCAGCTCATCCAGAGCAGACCCTACGTCATAACCCCCGAGTTCCCCATGCGCCCGCCTTTAACGGAGGCTGAGCCGCTCTTCATGTATCTCTACCATGAATATCAGGCGGGATGGGCCTCACATTTGCCAGCAACCAGCACCGGCGGAAATCCCGAGCGGACGGTTGCAAAAGGCTTTGCCGCAGGCTGCATGCCGGGAATGCTTCATCTGATCCTTTACAACCCGGACATCCGCTGGGCGCCATCGTGCCGGGAAATGTTCTTTAAGTACAGCCGTCTCTATCGCGAAGAGGGCCTGCCCTTCCTGCTTTACGGCAAGATGTTGAAACCGCTGTCGATCACTATTCCGGAAAAAGTGATTCAGGTCCAAACCAAGAACAGCAAGACCACGCAGCCACTCGCCGTCCCGGCATTTTATCACAGTGTCTGGCAGGCGCCGGACGGACGCCGCGCGGTCGTCTTTTTCAACCCCGAAGAAACCGACTACCCCGTCACCCTGCCCGACGGCCGCACGGTAACGATCAAAGCGCGTGATTGCGCCTTATGCGAATTGACGAAATAAACGGATAGAACGTCTAAGCCGCATGTTGTCTGAGAGGGCAGAACGAGGCGCGGGTGTGAAGGAGCCAATAGACGATAAAAACGCACTTTTGCTGTATAGGTGTCAACCCCATCCTTCTCACGGCACAGTTTGAATCCTTTGCGGCTCAGATCTTCCCCAGAAAGTGCCTTTCGGCAAGTGGCGGCCCCGGCCGCGACACACGAACAGGTCGTCGTGCTCCAGACAACAGCGGACGATACCCCGCGTTTGATCCGGCGTCGCCGCACCGGCATAAACGGCGAAAAGCGAACCCCAGACCGACGGTTGCCGCCAATGCTCGCCCGCCGCCAGCCATATGAGCGCAAACCACCGTCTAACCTGTCCCGACATCGTTGTTCCGTCCATGTTTGCCCTTTTATTACGTGAATTCATTATACACCTCGTGCCCCGGACGCAACGAGCCATCGGCCTCAATGAATCCCATGTACATTGTGCTCCACTGTCGACCCGGCACCGGGCGGTGCAGATCGGCTACCGGCGAATGGTGCAGCGCGTGCGGCAGGAAGCCGATGCCCGCCGCCTTCAGCAACCCGAGGTCGTGCCGCACAAACTTCACGCGTTCGGCGTCGTCGTTCGAGCCCCAGCAGCACTCGGTGGCGAGGGCCGGTTTGCCGAGCTTTTCGAGATGCGCCACCATCTTGGCGAAGTTTTCCGCGTGTTTTTCCGCCGGGGTCCCGGGAATCCAATAGGGATGGACGGCATGCACGTCCACGAACGGATCGATCAGATCGAGGTCGGCCGTCCCTCCGACGCCCGGGCACCCCTGCGTGCCGACCGAAACGGGCGTCTTGGAATCCAACACATGCGACTCGTCCGCCATGGCCTTCAGGAACTCGACCACCACGCTTCCCTTCTCCTTCCCGCCGTTGTTGAACGGCTCGTTCGAAAGGTCGTACATCAGCAGGCTATCCGCCGGGCGAACCGCCTCGATCAGTTCGCGCAGGTATTGGCGGTGCGAGCCGAAACGGTTGTTGTTGCGCGAACAGCGGAGCTGTTCCAGCGAAAACCCTCCGAAGTCCACCAACGAATGCCACCCGTTGAAAATCACGGGGATCATCTTGATCTTGCGCTCGGCCAACAGTTCGGACGCCCGCTTTGCCGCCGCGAGAAAACGTTTTGAGTCGGCCATGTGGGCGTCGTAGGAGAACCAGATCCGCAACGCGTTCAGCTTCGGGAAATGCCTCAACCCCTGCTCGACCTCTTGCGCAAAAACCTTTTCCTGAAAATGGTTCCAGACCGTGATGCCGTGGCCGCCCCAACTCGGTTGGTAGTTGAACCCGTGAATGTGGGCATAGTCGTGAATGCGGGACCGCACGGGCTCGGTCTGAGCCCATCCGACCCTTGCGGAGGCCGCAGCCAGTCCGGCAACACTTCCGGCTCCCATTCGCAACGCCGCTCTGCGGGTGATCGTAAAACGATTCGTACTCATGTGTCTCCCTGTAAAACGGCTCAGCACAGCTTCGCCCTCCAGCCTGCGGACCGAACGGATATGGAGGGCGAAGCTGCGCCGAGCCGCCGTTTATCATCGCGTCATTCGGTCCACCTGTTAATCCGCAAGTCGTCGTGAACGCCGTCCTCCTGCGCTCTGAAATCGTGGGCGATGACCGTCCGCTCCGCCCCAAGGGCCGCCGCAACCGACAAAGCCCCCAAACACCCCGGTACCCGTACTGTCAATGGCCACCGGACCCATGCCCGGAGAGCCGCCCTCACTGCGGTGCCAGCTTTTGATCAGGCACCCACTGCGGCTCAGGCTTCCCCCAGAAAATGCCTTTCGGCAAGTGGCGGACCTGGCCGCGGCACACGAACAGGTCGTCGTGCTCCAGACAATAGCGGACGATGCCCCGCGTTTGATCCGGCGTCGCCGCACCGGCATAGACGGCGAAGAGCGAACCCCAGACCGACGGTTGCCGCCAATGCTCGCCCGCCGCCACAAACAGGCCCGTCTGTGCATCCCAAAGCGTCGCCAGTGACGCTTTGACCTTCTCGGCCTCGACCCGCCAGACAGCCGCCTGCTCCGTCTGACCGGCGGCGGCGAAAAGCTCCGCCAGTTTCCGCCCCGCGTCCCAGAAGAGCACCGAGTCGAACTGCTGGTCGCCGGTCAGGGGCACGGTGTCGAGAAAACTGTAGGGACGGAAAAGTTTCGCATCGGGAATGCGCACCAGCCCGTTCGCGGGATTGCGGGGACAGAACCGCAGGGCCTTTTCCAACGCGGCAGAGGTTTTATTGAACGGCTCCAGATCGCCGAACAGCTTCCAGTACTGGTGGCACAGGATCACCATGAACGCCGACTGGTCGACCGAGCCGTTGGCGCAGAAGGGATTCTTCTCGCCGCCGGGCGAATAGATGCCGTGACCGTCGGACGCCACGCGATCGGGCATGCACCCGTCCGCCCGCTGCGCGGCGGCAAGGAACAGGTAGCCGTCGCGGATCTCGGCCTGCGAAAAAGCCTCGGGACACCCTTCGATCATGTACGACCAGTCGCGCACCCAGAACGCGCCGTACCCGCCCGTCGCGTCCGGCGTGAAAATCCGCACGCCGCCCTTGCCCAGCCGCGAGCTGCCGCGCAACACGCGCAGCGCCTCGCGCTTCAGCCATGCCTCGTCCGCGTCCAAGCGCCGCGCCAGATCCGGCTGAAGCGTCCTCCCGCTCTCGGTGAGAAACGCCCGCAGCCGACGCGCGCCCGCCAGCGGCATCGACGCGCTGGCGCAGTAGTCCCGCACGCCGCGCGGTTTCGCGGCCAAGTCGTTGACCCACTCGTTGATGTCCTTTCGCGACCGGAAGTCCTCGACCGCATCGCAGAAGTAGCGCGCGGCCCGCGCGGGGTCGTCTCGCATCACGGTTTCCATCAGCCACGACAACGGCGTGGCCCAGTACCCGCCGTTCTGATACGTCCCGTCGTCGCGCAGCGTCTGTGCGAACGCCGCCTGCACAAGCGTCCCTGCCGCCCAAACGGCCGTCAACCATCGTCCCATGCCATACGTCATTGCTTTCTTCCCCCAATCAAGCGTTATCGCGTGAATTCATTATAGACTTCGTGTCCGGGCCGCAGCGAGCCGTCTTCCAAAATGAACGGCATATACCAGCCCTGTGTATAGTTCGGACTGCGATGAAGGTCGGCCACGCCGCTGGTCCACAACGCATGAGGAAAGAACGCGATTTTATACCGCCTCAGAGCTTGCAGATTCGTCCGAATGATACTGACGCGCTCGGCATCGTTTTCCGAACCCCAACAACATTCGGTGGACATCATCGGCTTTCCAAGCTTCACCGCCGCCTCAAAAGAGTTTTTAATCAGGTCGTCGCGTACGCCTGAATTCTTTAAGCTTTCCAAAACCGACTTCGGATGCGACTTGTACAGGGGATAATAGAGATGCGTCGTGAGGATGTCTTGCAAATGCGCAGTGCTATTTAAGCAACGCATGGAGGGATAGACGCCGATGCAAACCAAGGCGTTCGGATCGCATTGTTTCGCCGCGTTGCGGATATCGCCCAGCCGTTGAGTTTCGCGTTCCCAAGACACCGGAACCTTCTTGTTGTCCGCGCCTTGAATGAACGGCTCGTTGCAGAGATCCCAAGCAAGAATCCGCAAGTCGCCCTTATGCGACGCGACCAACGACCGGACAAACGGAACGAACGTCGCGTCGAAATCGGCGACGATCTCCGGATTAACAACGCGTTCCCAGAGCGTGCTGGATATCCAACGGTTGAACATCACCGGTATAACCAACAAGTCCAGCTCCCCGCAGATGTCCACCGCCTGCTGGAAATTGCGGATGAACCGTTCGGGTTTCTCGCGGTAGGAACTCCAGGAAAGCCAGATGCGCACCGTGTTGAATTCGGGAAAGTATTTTTTGCCGACCGCCAGTTCCTCGCGGTATCTTTTGGAATCAAACTTTTCGCCCCAGACCGTTAACCCGTTGTGGCCCCAACTCGGCTGATAGTTGAACCCATAGATGTGCTTGCAGCCGTCCGCCGCCTTCAGGTCGATCGCATCGCGAACCGCTTTCGACGCCGCCGAGATCTTCTGAACCGGCGGCTCCGCCGCA
>CAZTDL010000177.1:0-8156 GCA_964612775.1 uncultured Lentisphaeraceae bacterium | reverse complement strand
AGCGTATCGGGTTGCGCGCCCTCTTCGATCTCGTTCCGCCGGACATGCTGTCCCTCGCGGGCCTCGCCCGGCAACTGCTGCACTGGCGTCTCGCCCATCGTTTTTGCGGGGCCTGCGGCACGCCGCTCGCGCATCATCCGACCGAGCGCGCGATGGCATGCCGCGCCTGCGGCCATATCGCCTACCCGCGCATCAACCCCGTGGTGATCACGCTGGTGTACCGCGGCGATCAGATTCTGCTGGTGCATAAAGCGAACGGGGCCTTCCCTTTCTGGAGCCTTGTCGCCGGATTCGTCGAAGCCCACGAAACGCTTGAAATGGCCGTCGCACGCGAGCTGGTCGAAGAAGTCGGCCTGCGCGTCAAAAACATTCGGTACGCCAGCAGCCAACCGTGGCCGTTCCCGAACAACCTCATGTTCGGGTTTACCGCCGAGTACGATAGCGGCGAAATCACGCCCGACGGCGTGGAGATCGCCGAGGGCGACTGGTTCGGCCGCGACAACCTGCCGGCGATTCCGTCACAAATCAGCATCGCACGCCGTTTGATCGACTCATTCTTCGCGCAAAAATAATGCGGGGACCGCGCTGAAACGAACATTCCGTACTTGTACAAAATACGCATCAAGCATATAATTTCAATACTGTGAAGGTGCTATTCCTTTTTATTGACGGCGTGGGTTTGCGTGCGCCCGCAAAGGACAATCCGGTACACTCCGGCATATGCCCCGCTTTGTGTCAACTGATTGAGAAAAACGCGATCGCCATCGACGCCTGCCTCGACACAAAGGGCCTGCCGCAGAGCGCCACCGGGCAGACCGCCATGTTCACCGGCGTGAACGCGTCTCAGTACATGGGGCGCCACTGCGAGGGTTTTCCGGGGCCTTCTCTGCGAAAGCTGATCGAGGAAAGCAACCTGTTTATGGAACTGACGCGCAAAGGCTTACGTTGCCGGTTTGCGGACGCCTATATGGTCGACAGCGTGGACGATCTGTTGGCGCGCCGGTTCAAGTCCGTCACCACCGTCATGGCGCTGACCCAGCCCGAAATGATCGCCATTCAGGACGACTTGGCGGCGAATCAGGCCGTGTTCCACGACATCACCCGTATCAGCCTGCACGAGAAGGGCCACCGCATTCCGGTCATCACGCCCCAACAGGCCGCCGAACATCTGATCCAAGTGGCGTGCGCCAACGACTTCACGCTTTTCGAATTCTTCCAGACCGATCTCGCGGGCCATTCGTGCAATTACGACCACGCCTGTGAAACGCTCAAGACGTTGGACCTTTTTCTGGATGCCGTTGTCAAGCTCAGCAAAACGACCGGCATCTTGCTCATTCTGACCAGCGATCACGGCAATATCGAGGACATGAGCACGCGCGGTCACACGCGCAACCCGGTACCGCTCATCGCCATCGGTCCGGGCGCGGAAGAGATCAGCACCAACGCCAGCAGCCTCATGGACATCACGCCGCGCATCACGCGGCTGATGGTGCCCGGCTATACGCCGCCGGTGCGGCATGTGCAGCCCATCGACTGGAAATAAGGCTCTCATTCCGGCGGACCGGCCGCTCAAAAAGACAAAGGACGGGCGAGAACGCCCGTCCTTTTTTGACCGGTCCATACGCCCTCAGGCCCAGCGCGCGTTTTCTAGCTCTTCGCCTTGGACGCGAACACCCCGAGCCCCAGCAGATAAACGAGACACGCCAGCAACACGAAAATCAGCCCGTTGGGGCCGACAGCGCTTTTGACGGCACCCATGATCGGCGGAATGATCGCGCCACCCGCGATCGCCATCACCGTCAAGCCCGAAATCTCATTCGCATTCCGGGGCAGACGATTCATCGCCATGCCGAAAACCATGCCGAAGATGTTGGAAATGCCTAAACTCGCGACAAACACACAGGCCAACACGGCGGTCGCCTCTTTCAGAAAAAGCATCGCCACCGTACCGGCGATCGCGATCAGGGCACTCACCGGGAAGCACTTCAAGGGAGAAACCTTGGCGAGAATCATGGCGCCCAAGACGGAGCCGATCGTCTTGGCGATGAAGTAGACGGTGGGCCCCATGGCGGCCTTGTCAAGGTCCAGCTTGCAGACCTCCTGCAGATAGGGCGGAATCGAATAGCCCATGCCGACGTCTACGCCGACAACGAACAGGATACCCGTGAACATCGCGAGAATGAAGGGGTTCCCCAGCAGAGAAAGGCACCCGCCGAAGGTCGTGTGGGTCGAGGGAACCTCTTCCCGCTTCACCGGAGTCGCGGCCAGCCAGACGGCCGCGATCAGCGTGATTCCGCCGTAGATCGGAAAGATCAGCTTCCAGTTGCCCATCTTGACGGCGGCCGTGGCGGCGATGATCGGGCTCAACGCGGCACAGAGGGCCTTCACGAACTGGCCCAGCGAAAGGCTGCTGGTCAGCTTCTCGGGCTTGATCACATTGCTCATCAGCGGCGGGAGAGCGGCCTGGATCACTGTGTTGCCGATGCCCATCAGCGCGAAGGCGACAAAGATCACGTACTTGTTGTAGAACGCCAGCGGCAGCATCATCGCCACGATCGTGATCGCCAGACTCACCAGCACCGCGTTCTTACGGCCGATGCGGCTCGTCATGATGCCCGTCGGAATCGACACGATGAAAAACCAGAGAAAGATCATCGAGGGCAAAAAGCTCGCCACCGAATCGGAAAGACTAAAGTCGTTTTTCACATAGGCCGTCGCCGTGCCCACGACATCCACAAAGCCCATCACGAAAAAGCCAAACAGGATCGGCAAAAGAGCCATGATCCCAGACCCCGACTTCTCATCTGACTGCATGATTGTTCCTCCCACTCGTTCGTTGACACCACATCATCACACCCGCCGACGGGTATTAAAAGATGAAGTATACAAAAAACCTCCCGGTTTGCACCGGGAGGTTTTTTCATTCGCACAGGACCGTCGAGCTACGCGTCCAGCCTCACGCCGGACTGACGCAACACGCGTTTAACCGCGTTTAACCGCGTTAATCGGTTTCTGTTCCTTGCCGGCCTTGATTTCACAGCCTGCAAGACCATATCGCACAGGCGTCCGTTCATGGCAAGCCACGTCCTGTTGCCGCCGGGTTCGGTCGTCGCTCCGTTCTCCTCGGCAAAGGCCTCCAGCTCTTCCTTGAACAGGTAGTAACGAGGGCTGCGTTTCTGCTTCTCGCTCCAGCTCAGATTCAGCGCCTGCAGCCGCAAAGCAAAACTTTGCGCGGAGACGCCGAAACGCTTTTTCAGGCGCAGCAGCATATCCCAAGTCCATGTCTTCGGCGTCATCCCGAGCTGCCACACCGTCTTTTTGACGGCATTGGCCGGCATCAGAAAACACGCCGCGAAACGCCGCGCAAACTGGGTCTCGTCCAGCGTCTCGCCCTCCGCCAGAACACTCTGCTCTTCACCCGCATTCGCACCGTACAGCTTGCGCGTATACCAGAAAATGCGTCCCAACTCGAAAATCAGGCGGAACATCTGGTGTTCGGGCTGCTTCTTGAGTTGGCTGTTCACAAAGATGAAAGCATTACGGTTCAGCCGATCATAGCCGCAGAACGTCGAGCAACCTTCCGGCATATCCAGAAAAACCACCCGCAATCCCACGTTTTCCAGCAACTCGAGATAGTCGGACACCACCGCAGTGCCGATGCCGAGATTCTGGCGCACGCTGGCGGCCAAATGTTCGGCGCCGATCTCAGTCGGGGCGAACGGCACGCACAGGGGAATATCCGTCGTCTTGACGGCCCCGCACAAATCCTCCAGATTCAGAAACGCCTCAGCGACGGCCTGACAGATGATGTGGGCCGCCTTGACCGGCTCAGAATTCAAACCCGAACCGTTATCGAGCGGCGGCAGGAGGATGGGCGTCGTATCCGACGCAACCGGAATCACCGTATCCCACACGTTCTTCTCTTGGAACAGGTCGTCAATCCGGACATTCAGCTGTTTTGCAATCCGATACAAAACCCGTCCCGAGGGTAAGTGCTTGCCCTTTTCAATCCATCCGAGCGGACCGGCACAAATACCGATTTCCGTTGCCAACCGGATTTGCGACACATGCTGGATTTCCCGCAACTGGCGGATCCGCGATCCCACGCGCAACGCGATTTCGCGCTCGGCAGGTGTTTTTTGTTTACCCATAATGTGCCTCCTTCTTTATGTTTTACGCCTAGCCAAGAGCGACACTTCTGACACGTCAAACTCACAACCGAAACAGCGTCGCTCCCGACAGGGAAACCTTCCCGGTTCCGTACATCCTTTCCGATGGTCACCCCGCACCTGCGGGACCAACGGCCAACAACCAGACCGCCATCACCTTCTCGTTCAGCACCCTTTCTTCTCTATCAGCAAAATGCCCATCATTAAACTCGGGTTATATCAAAGTTCTTACCATCATCCCGTCCCCTACACTTAAGAACGTTTCTGACGGCAACCCTTAATACCCAAGATGCATTTCGCCGCACCGTCTAAAAAGGTATTTATATATAGTGCCTAAAAATGTGTGTGCCCGCAAGCTGATTCTTTCAAAAATTACTACAAGCGTTATCCGCCATAATATTTGAGCTTGGCAAATTATTTAAGCTTATCGCTCAGACAGTATATCAGCAAAAACCTGATATCGTTTTTTTACCGCTTTCTCAGACCGATTTCCTCTTCATCTACGAATACACCTCGCAGGTTGAATCACTTCTTAGCGTATGATACATTAACGATATCGGTTGTAAATAACCCGTTAGGGAAAAAGATGCGCAAAACGTTACACGTCGCGTTATTATGGTTCGCAGCGGCAGGAACCACGGGGCAGGCGGCGCTTTTGGACGAGGCGTTATCGGGGCCGTTGAAGGACTCGCCTGAGATTATCTTTTGTACGCGGTCACGATACGCGGACGGTCATTGGTATGCGAACATCGGGTATTATTGCGATGACGTAAACAAGAAAGCGTATGCCGGGAACGGCCAACCCGACGCCGGAGCGCTCTACCGCTACAATCTGAGCACACGCGAAAAAACCGTGATTCTCGACGCCAAAGGCGGAAGCATCCGCGACCCGCACGTGGATTACAATGGCCGTACGATCCTCTTCTCTTACCGCCCCGACGGAACCGATCATTACCACCTTTGCGAAATCCAGCCCGACGGCTCAGGCCTGCGGCAGATCACCGACGGGCCCTAGGACGACTTCGAGGCGTGCCGTCTGCCGGACGGCGACATCATGTTCGTTTCCACGCGGTGCAAACGTTGGGTAAGCTGCTGGTACACCCAAGTTGCCACGCTTTTCCGCTGCAAGCCGGACGGAACGGGCATCACTTGCGTTTCGGCCAACATCGAGCACGACAACACGCCCGCCGTTTTACCGGACGGACGCATCCTTTACACGCGCTGGGAGTACATCGACCGGTCTCAGGTCGAATATCACCATCTCTGGACCATGAACCCCGACGGCTCTGGCGTGAATGTGTTTTACGGCAACATGCATTCGTGGATCGTCATGATCGATGCGCAACCCGTTCCCGGCACGCAAGAGGTGCTTGCCAGTTTCTCGCCCGGCCACGGCGTCAACGAGCATGCGGGGCAGGCCACACTTGTCTCACCGCTTCAGGGACCGGATAATCTGAACGCCGCGATCAAGCTCCCGCATAAAGGTAATATTCGGGATCCCCTGCCGATCACAAAAGACCTTTTTCTGATGGCACAGGATAAAACGATCCTTCTCATGACGCGCGACGGCAAAACGCAGGTCCTCTATACGGAGCCCTCTGCGCCCGTCCACGAGCCGCGCGTTTTGCGCTCACGTCCGCGCGAGCCCGTTATCCCCAGTCGCGGCATCTCCGGCGCAGCCACCGGACAATTCGTGTTGGTCGACGTCTATCGGGGCCGCAACATGGAGGGCGTCAAACGGGGAGACATCAAGAAGCTGTTGATTATCGAGCCGCTTCCCAAGCCCGTCAACTTCAGCGGGGGCATGGACCTCACCTCCTGGTCGGGAACCTTCAACCTCGAACGTGTTCTCGGTACGGTGCCGGTCGAAGAGGACGGCAGCGCGTCCTTTAACGTACCCGCCGGACGCCCCCTTTTCTTCGTGGCCCTCGATTCCGACGATCTCTCGGTTAAACGCATGCAAAGCTTCGCCGACGTCAGGCCCGGTGAAACGTTCACCTGCATCGGCTGCCACGAGGAGCGCTCCGGTGCCGCAAAAACCCTTCAGGGTAAGCAAGCGCTACAGGCTCTCAATCGTCCGGCGTCGGCGATCCAGCGCTTTGATGGATTTCCGGACGTGCTCGATTTTCAGCGCGACGTTCAACCGATCCTCGACCGCCGCTGCGTCACCTGCCACAACCCCCGGAAACGCGCGGGCAATCTCAATCTCATCGGCACCCGTGCGCCCCATTTCTCTAACGCATATCTCGCGCTCATGACGCGCAAGGAGTTCGCGGACGGCCGCAACGGTCTCGGCAATCAGCCCCCCCGGACAATCGGCAGCGCCGCCAGTCCGCTGCTCAAAAGGCTGTCCGGCGGGCATAAGAACGTCAACGCCACGCCCGAGGAATGGCGTACCGTCTGGCTCTGGATCGAATCGGCGGCACCGTACGCCGGCAGTTACGCCGCGCTGCGCAACACCGAAGACCAGCAGTATTACGGGAGAGCCGGCCACAAGATCTTCGGCGAGTGCCGCGACATTTTCAGAAAGCGCTGCTGGAACTGCCACAAAAACACCGCCGAACGCAACGTTACGGGATTCCCCTTCAATTGGGGGTTACGCCGCGACAAGGAAAAAAAGACACTGACTCGTCCCACGGCCAGCCACGAGCGCATCATCTTTCCCAACGATCCGGCCAAGATGTTCGACGCCGGGGTTCTCGTAAACTACACCCAACCGGAATATTCATGCATTCTGCTCGCCCCGCTCGCCAAAGAGGCCGGCGGCTACGGACGTTGCGGCGACGCGGTCTTCACGAACAAGAACGACGCGGCCTATATCAAACTGCTTGCCTCGATTAAAGACGGCAAAACGCTTTACGATGCGCGCCCGCCATGGGGAACCGCCGGATGGAAACCCAATGCGCAGTACGTGCGCGAGATGAAGCGTTTCGGCATCCTGCCCGCGTCGTTTGATTTGGCAAAGGACGCCTTCGATCCCTTCGCAACAGACCAAACCTACTGGCGTTCGCTCTGGCCCGAAAACAACACACCGCAAACGCGGCCACAATAGCGAGGCGACCGCGTCACATTTCCGTGCGGACGCGTTGCAAGACCTCCGAAGAGGAGGCAAGTGCCGCACGTTCCGCCTCGGTCATCGGATTTTCCAGAATCCGCGTCACGCCGTCCCGCCCCACGATGCACGGCACGCTCAGACAGACGTCATGCAGACCGTACTCGCCATCCAACAGGGTTGAAACCGTCAACACGCTGTTTTCATCCCGCAGGATCGCCGAGACGATCCGCACAAGCGCCATACCGATCCCGAAACAGGTCGATCCCTTATCCTCGAGAATGTGATAGGCCGTCTCGCGAGCCACCTTCTCCAGCGTCCGCTTCTCAGCCGCCCAATCCCCGCATTGTCCGCAGACCGGACAGAGCGCGTCCATCGGTATGCCGGCGATATGGGTCATCGACCAAGCCGCGAACTCGCTGTCCCCGTGCTCGCCCAACACGTACGCGTGGACGTTGTGCACGTCTACGCCGCAGAGCCCGCTCAGCAGATAGCGCAGACGCGCGCTGTCGAGAACCGTACCGGACCCCAGCACACGCCCGCGCGGCCACCTCAACCGCTTCAGCGCGAGATACGTCAGCACGTCCACGGGGTTGCTCACCATCAGCACCACTCCTCCGGCGTCCTCTGCCACAATGTCGTCCACAATTGACGCGATCACGTCCGCGTTCCGCCTCAGCAGCGGCAAGCGCGTCTCCCCCGGTTTGGAGGCCCTCCCCGCTGTCACCACGATCACATCCGCATCCCTGTAATCCGCAGTCCTTCCCGCACGCACATTGACCGACGGATAAAAGGTTTGCCCGTGCGCAAGGTCCAGCGCCTGCCCCCGAGCCAGCGCTTCGTTCGCGTCGATCAAAACGATCTCGTCCGCCACCCCGCTATGGGCGAGCGCATAACTGAAAGTCGCTCCGACGTTACCGGCGCCCACCACCACG
>CAZTDL010000176.1:0-8199 GCA_964612775.1 uncultured Lentisphaeraceae bacterium | reverse complement strand
CGGTGCCCCGCACCGTTGCGCACCGTCACGCCGTTGCCGCCCACATTTCTGATCTCGCAGGCCTCGATACGGTTCGAGAGACCGCCCTCGATCTCCACGCCGTCCCCGCGTCCGCCTTCCAGTCCCAGTCCGCGTACGGTGACGCAAGCGACATCGCGGAGCCGGATCATGGGATCTTTGAGAATGGGCAGCGTGAGCGTTTGCGCGTCCTTCGGCGGCCACAGGCAGAGCGATCCCGTGTCGCGCTTAAGACCCCCCTCGCCCGGAACGTCCAACTCCTCGGGCAGATGATGGACATAGAACCGCTGGTGCGGCTTGTTCTTCTTGTCCATCACTCCCTGCGACAGCGTGATCGCCGAACGCGCAAGATCGATCTTCGCGGCGCGGACGCTGAAGCCGAAATAGTCGCGGTAGAAATAGCCGTAGAGAATCAGGTCGTCCGCCTCGGCCCAGAGTTTCAGTTTTTCTTTCAGCGACGGCTCGGCAAAGGTTCCCCCGCGCGCGATGACGCCCTCGAACGAGGAGCCGTCGCCGTCGTCGAGCACCTCGTCGATCTGCACAAAGCCCTCGTTCGGCCACCGCGCGGGCGTGAGCGCCTGCCCGTCGCAGAAGACCTCGAGCGGGGTCCACTCTCCCGGCTTGTACCCATACTCGGCCTTATATCCCAACGCCTCAGAGCATCGTCCGCGCGACATCGTACAACAGTTGAAGCGGTCCGGCAGCCGCCGATAGTACGGCACGCCGAGGCGGTTCAAATCGAGGCAGCGCACATGCTTGACGGCCTCCGCCGGCAACCGGACGCGCAACGCCGCATCGCTCAGCGGCGACAGCGAGGCGACCGGAACGTCCAGACCGCCGAACAGCCAGGCGCGCGCCTCCGGCGCGCAACGGTAAACGATCGGTGCCGCGGCGGTTCCGGAATCCTCCGCCGACAAGGAGAACGAGTCCTTCAATCCGTACCGTCCGCCCGCGATTTCAACCGTGACGCCGCCTGCGGGCAATCCCCCTTGCGCCGCCTTCCACCTGCGGATTTCGTCCCGCGCGCGCGTCGGCGTGGCGAACGGTTTTTCGCGCGTTCCAGGATGGGCGTCGTCGCCGGACGGCGACACGTACAGCCGCACGCCGGCGCGCGCCTCCTCCGCCTTCTGCGGCCCGTGCGAGGCGGTCGGCGCACACCCGCCGGCCAGCATCAGCGCGACCGCCCATCCCCACATCGCCCGTTCGTTCATCGCTGCCCCCTTTTCCGTCTTTCGCGACAACCCGTTGTTATTCCGATTCTCAATCCAGAACCGCCGCCCCTTTCGGCAGTCCGCCGACGTCGGCTCCGTCTTCGAGCGGAATCGGAACCCGCGCCCGCAGCGGCAACGCACGCCAAGCGGCGTCCCCCGTCAGCCCCGCCGCGTCCAAGTCGAGCGGTTTGAAGCCGAGCGCAAACGCCGGCGAGTCGGGACGCAAACGGAAGTCGCGCTTTGCCGCATCGACGAACTTCGGATCGGCGATAATCGAGCCCTCGTCCATCGGCGTGCCCTTGAAGTAGCTGAAGGGCGTCTGCCGCTGTTTGCGCCACTCCGCCCACGGCAGTCCCGCGAACGCGAAGGACTCCCCGTCGGTCCGCCAGTACAGATTGCGTGAGATGAATTTTTCGTAGTTGGGCCACTTGTCGAATTTGAACACGCGCCCGCGATCCAGATAGACGAGGTTGTTCATGAACACGCAGGAACGCGCCACGTCCATATCGACCGCGTATTCGCGCGTGAACGCTAAAATATTGTTGATGCAGATGTTGCACCCCGTCCCGATCTGCATCCGCAGCGCCGCATCCTGCGTATCATACACCAAGTTGTTTTCCACGAGAAACCCCACGCACCCCTGATCGAGGTAGAGGCCGCGGCAGTGCGGCGGACCGCCGTCCCTCCCGCTGTCGTGGATCACGTTGTTGCCCAGAACCGTCTGAGGCTGAAACCCGAGACAATAGATGCCCCCGCCGTCCTCCAACCGCTGCATCACGTGGTGGATGCGGTTATAGACGATCCGGTTGTTGCGCGTCCCGTTGAGATCCGCGCGCTCCACTTCCATCCCACCGAAACGCCCGTGTACCCCAGATCGCAGATTTCGTTGTGCGCCACCGTGTTGTCGGAACTGGCGCCGATCCAAACGCCGATGCCGCCCGCGCCGTGAATATGCCCCGCATTATGTATAAAACAGTTTTCAACCGCGTTGCCGCCGGCGGCGACAGCCGGGTCTTCCAACCGGGTCTCGCCGATCTTCACTCCACCCGCGCCCAAATCGTGAATGTGACAACGGCGCACGACACACCCGCGGCAACCGTTGCGCAGCCACAGGGCATAGGTATCGGTCTGGGTCATCTCGCAGCGCTCGAAAAGACAATCGCGGGCCCCGACGGCCTCGATCATCGCGCCGATGTTCACAGCCGCCTGCGGCCCCTCTTGCCCCCCATCGGAGGGAAGCGTCCAGCCCGAACATCGGAATGTGATTCCCCGAAAAACGACGTTCGCCACAAAACACGCGTTGGATGGTTGACCCTGAAGCACCAAAAGCCGTTCGGTCATCGGCACGTCCACCGCCGCACGGGAAAAATCGGTCCCCGGCAGAGGAATAACGCCCAACACCGTGCGCGTCAGATCCGCCTGCCATTCGCCCGGCGCGTCTAATGCGCCGGGATGATTCTCGACAAGGAACGGCGTCGCTTTCCGATGCCGGAACGGCAGGGGCCAATGGGATGCACCCGTAAGTTTCACGCAACGGGTTGCCGGATCATATGACTGAACGCGGAACAGCGATGTCCACCAGCGCCCCCACAGTTTCACGTCGACGTCGCCGATCGCCGGCCACGCCTGCAGCGCGCCTTCCGGGGCCAGAAACGCCGATTTGGATCCTCCCGCGTTCTCACCCGAAGCGGGAGCAGTCCCGTTCGTCACAGCGCCCGCCATCACGTAGTACCCCTTGTTGGGCGAACAGGCAAGCCGGTAACGATGGGCGCCCACATAGACCGAGCGAAATCCCGGTCCGCACGTTTTCAGTTCAGGCATGGCCGCTTCCCAAACCCCGTTAGAACGCCGTTCAAACCCCGCGACATGCCGACCGCCGAACAGCACGGGGCGCTCATCGCCGTACGCGGCGAAAATGATCGGCTTGCCGATCTCGCCCGAATCTTCAGGAGTGAGCACCAACGGAGCCTTCAGCGCATACTCGCCGCCCCGCAACCAGACCGTCACCCCGCCGTCGGGCAGTCCCTGCGCCCGCTTGAGCACGCGAATCGCATCGCGGGCACGTTCAAACGTGGCAAACGGTTCGGCTAGCGTTCCCGCATGATCATTCCGCCCGTCTGGCGCGACGTAGAACGCAACAGGTCCCGCCGTCAGGTCGCACGCTCCCCAGCAAAGAGCGATGAACACTCCCAAAACCGTTTTCATGTCTCCCCTTTTCTCTGCCGCGTCACACCGCCTATAAATGTTATTACTGTACCGAACCTCAAAAGATGTTGCAACCGATGGGTTTTGTTGGAGGACACGTTCCACTCCGGCGCAGAGGCCGGTTCAGCCGCTTCGCGTTCACTCCACGACAAGGATAGCGTACACGGCGAAGGGAGGCACCTCGACCACCGCCTGTTTTCCATCGATGCGCGGCGTCAGCGCACGTTCTGAATTCTCGGGCGTCAACACGCGAACAGAACGAACAGGCTGGCTCATCGCGGAGATTCCCACACGTAACGTCCTCGTCTGTCGCGGAGCGGCATAATTCACCAGATGCACGGCCCGCCCGCCCGCCGACGGCTGGCACACGTTCAGCGCCACCGTCGTATCCGGGTCGATCAGACGCGCGGAAAAACGTCCGGTCCCCGTGTCGGAAACCGCGTCCGCGATTGTTTTCCACGCCGACGGCAATTTCGCGAATACGCCCCAACCGCGATCCGTTTTCACAATCTCACAGGTTTTCAGCCGCCGCACATGCGGTCCCGAGACATCCGCCAACCGATTCTTTTCCAGCAGACGGCCCTCATCGTCGTAAGCGCCGTTTTCGCCCAACAGCACAACACCTCCGCCTTGCTCGGCGAAACGCTTCACCGCCGCACAAGCCGCATCGCTCAGATGGGTCTGCCCGGCCACCACGAGCACCGAACACGCGGAAAGCTTGCCGAGGTCGTCATCGAACACGACGCCCCAGGAGAATCCGGCGCGGATCAGCACCTCCTCGGCCGACGCCGTCTGCTCCGACGCATATTGAGCGTCAAACGCAAACGAGGGAAAAGCATGCATCACCGCGACATCGCAGACCGAACGGACGGGACAAACGAACGCCGCATTCCGCCGCACAAACGTCAGATAGGATTCCAACGCCTCGCGAAACTCGGGACGATCGATCTTCATGCCCGCACCGCCGCCCGTCGCCCGCAGGGCCCAGTTCGCCCCGGGAATGCCGCCGTACGCCGCCGCCTCCGCGACCTGCAGACGAATTTCATCCGGTGTTTGGGGCAAACGGGAAGCGGAGATCGAAGACCCGGTGCGTTTGGCTCCGGCGGCCCACGATGTCGGCACCGCACGATAACCGACCGCCTCCGCGTTTTTGTGCGCACGGATCTGCGAAACCATCAAATCGCCATCGAGTTCGGGCGAGTTGGCGTTTTCGGCGATCATCATGTCGAGATGCCGCCCGATCCACACGGGCCAGACGCTCCGCGTGACGGTGTCGCCCGCACCGCACGGATGCGAGGGATTGGCCATGAGCAGCACGTCAGGCCGCAGACTGCGCGCAGTATCCGCGATCTCGCCCATAAAAGCCCCGAGGCTTTCGCACCGCCACCGGATCCACGCCCGGATCAGCGGATCGTCGATCCGCCCCGGCTTCGGCGTCGCGGGAGGCTGGCGCACATGATCGAAATTCGGAAGGCCGAACAAGGGCAGCGGATCGGGATATCGTTTTGCGAGCCAAGCGCGAAAAAGCGCGTTACAGTGTTCACAGTAGCAGGGATAACTGACGCAGTTGTCGAAGTTGAAGCCGTCCAAGCCGACATCCTCCAAGCCGACGCGCACGGCCCGCTTCACATACGCGCGGAAATCCGGATGATTGAAACACGGCCGCCACCGGTAATACTGCCGACCCTCATACGTTTTCAGCCCCCCGTTGACGTCCCGCTGGCCCCACGATTCGGCTTTCGGCTCCTCGGCGAGAAACGTCTCGTAGTACAGCGAACCGAACTGACAATAGCCGATGACCTTAATCCCGTCCCGATGGGCCAGACGGACAAACTCGGCGGTGCGACGCCATTGAGGCTTCTCGAACGCGAGGCCGAATCCTTTGTAAAAGTGCGTGACCGCCAAATTGATGCCGAGACCGGACATCTCCCGCGCCAGCGCCTCGCCGTGTAGCCGGTCATACCACGCCGATGCCCACCAGGCGCTACCGTCCACCGAAGCCGACGGACCGCCCAGACGGACATTGTGTTCCAGCGGTTCCCAACCCCACCACGCCCAATAATAGGGCGTATCCCGCGACGCCGCCAACGCGTGTGTCTCGGACAGAAACGCCCATACGATCCAAACGCAAAACCCCATTGTTTTCCAACCGTTTTTTTTCATATTCCGGATCCTTTTGTCAGATTGAAATCTAGAATAAAAGAGACGCATATTCTCCGCAATGACGATAACGCGAATCGGCTTTACGATTTTCCGAAGCCCGTCCCGTCCGAGATTTCAAACGCATCGCGGGCACAAGCCATCTCAAAACTTTTTTAGGGGTTAAGATTGATTCCGTCAAACCATAGAAATACACTAGAAAATTCTCAAGGAAAAGAACAAGCTGTTAAGGGAATTCCGTCATGCCAACGATATTGCAGGGAATTCCGAATTGAGGCACGCGAAAACCTGAGAAGGATGAACAATGTCCCGTATTTTGATTGTCGACGATGATGCGATTTATCGGAATGTTTTAAGCAGGATACTAAAGAATGCGGGCTATGAGGTCGCCCTTGCGGCGGGTTCCCAAGAGGCCCTCGACCTGCTCAAAGAAAGCCCTTATGATGTCTTGCTCACCGATATAATAATGCCCACGATCAGCGGGATTGAACTTCTGCGTCGTGTCCGCGAAATGTCCCCACGCATCCAAGTGATCCTCATGACGGGTGAGCCGAACATCGAGACGGCTTCCGCCGCCATACGCGCGGGTGCTTTTGATTATCAGATCAAGCCGACCACGAACGAAGGGATCCTGCGATGCGTAGGCAATGCGGTGAAGCTCAAGATGACGGATGATGAGCGTTCGCGGTTGGCCGAAGCCAACCGCGAATACCAGAAGAATCTTGAACAGTTAGTGCAGGATCGCACGGCTTTACTTCAGCAAAAAAGCACCCAGTTAAGCCTGTCGATACAAGCCGCGAACATTGGGTTATGGGATTGGGATCTCCGTACCGATCAGATCTATTTCTCGCCGGAATGGAAAAGTCAGATCGGCTGCAGAGACGAGGATTTCCCGAACTGTCAGAAGGCGTGGCAAAGCCGGCTGCACCCCAATGATCGCGAACGTGTTTTGACCACTTTGAGCGATGCCTGTAAAAACAGCCAACCGGTCTGCGTCATCGAGTTCCGTTTGCGTCATAATGACGGATCCTATCGCTGGCTTTTGGCCCGCGGCGAAGTCTTAAGGGATGAGAACCAGACGCCCTGCCGGATGTTGGGCTGCCAGATCGACATCACGCAACAAAAGCGCGCGGAAGAGCGACTTTTGGCGTTCTCGCGCCGCATCCTGACCGTTCGGGAAGATGAGCGACGCAGTATTGCGGCCGCTCTCCATCACGATGTCGGATCGCTCGCCGTCGGCCTTTCCGCACGACTGGCAGCCGTCAAGTCCGCCCTTCTCGAAGGAAAGACCGACGAGGTTCTTCTGGAGCTCGAACATGCTCAAGACGTGTTCAGTCAGTCGGTCAAGGTCCTGAAAAGGTTGGCTCTGAATCTCCACCCGACAGACCTGGACCTCCTCGGTTTACCTGCCGCCCTGCGGCAGCATTTCGATCAGTTGGCGCATAGTTCGGGAACGCTAATCCGGTTTTATGACAACACACATAACTACCGGTTTCCCGCCGAAGAAGCCATCATGCTGTTCCGTATCGCCCAAGAATCGGTCACCAATGCGTTAAAGCATGCTCAAGCCAAGCGAGTGGATGTGCGGATAAGCAGTAACGACGCCTGCTCGCATCTCACGATCCGCGACGATGGCATCGGTTTTGATGTCGAGCAGGTTTTGGCGGACCCCGGCTCACACCTGGGATTGCGTTCTATGCGGGAAATGGCGGGCTCGCTGGGCGCCGATTGGCAGATTCGGTCTGCCCCAGGGCAGGACACCACCGTAACCGTCGTTCTTCATAAGAAAAAAAAGGAAGTCATATCATGAGTATCCGTGTCGTGATTGCGGACGATCACCCGCTCGTGCGAGACGGTTTGCGCTTCAGCATCGAACGCAGCGGGCTGGACATTCAGATTATGGGCGAGTGCGCCAACGGTCAGGAAGTCCTTGACCATGCCGATCAATTTCCGGCAGATGTCTATATCCTCGACATCACCATGCCCGTTCTGAACGGTCTCGAGACGGCACGCCAGTTGATTTTGTCACACCCCTCCTTAAAGGTCATCATGCTGAGCTTACATTGCACGCAAGCCTTAGTGGAAGAATCGCTCGCCATCGGGGTGCGGGGCTACCTGACCAAGGAGACGGCCAGCCGCAGCGTCGCGGAAGCCGTGATGGAAGTGTATGCGGGGCGCGTTTTTTCAGTCCGGACATCGCCGAAATTATCGTCAACCGTTTTGTTAAAGGCGCCGCCTTGCGTCAGACGCCCGGCGGCCCGAACGCGCTCACCGTCCAAGAGCGTAAGATCCTGCAATTGGTTGCCGAAGGTTTGACGTATAAAGACATCGCCGTCAGGCTCAATCTGTCAAACAACACCGTCCATACGCATCGCAAAAATCTGATGTCTAAACTCAATATTCACAGGCAGGCGGATCTTGTGCGTTATGCCATTAAGGAAGGGATCGCCAAGCTTTAGCGGCGCGATCCACCATACCTATCTATTTGGGCTTCTTCCCTTGCCTGCGGCGTTTCTCCGGTAACTACCCATTAATAATCGCCATACTAACCTATTGTGGTGATGGCGCCATACTCTGCTGACGAATACTATATTTACAACCTGTT
>CAZTDL010000175.1:0-8209 GCA_964612775.1 uncultured Lentisphaeraceae bacterium | reverse complement strand
GTCGACGTGGCAAGCAACGGAGTGCGGGTTGCAACCGGCCGCGTGCTCCTGACCGCCGAGAACGTGTATGTGAGCGTCGGCGGGGGCAGTGCGACGAGCAACTCGGTGACGGGCGAGCTTTCCGTACCGTTGACCAACTGAGACGAAATGGACTGGCTGGTCGGGGATAATCCCTGTCTGACTCGCGATCCGGCGCATCTGGGTCCGGTGTTTTTTGCGCCGAAAACCGGCGAACCGATCCTGCTCAAAACCCCGTGCTTAGACTTGTCTGAACAGGTGGTCTTAAGGTATACTTGAGGGGTCGATTAGAGAGGGTAAGTGAGGAATAGCGAGGACTACCCAAAATGGCAATCTTGGCGGACCTCTGAAAGCAAAAACCCCGTAAAATCAGGCATTTATGCGATTTTACAGGGCCTTTTAAGATGGTGCCAGGAGAGGGAGTCGAACCCTCACACCCTTTCGGGCGGCAGATTTTGAGTCTGCTGCGTCTGCCATTTCGCCACCCTGGCTTTGGATGGAGCGGGTGAAGGGAATCGAACCCTCGTAACCAGCTTGGAAGGCTAGCACTCTGCCATTGAGTTACACCCGCAAAAAAAGTGTTCGTTACATTAGCGGTTTCTTTGCTCCCGGTCAATACAGTGTGTGTAAAAAATGCGTAATTTTTTTTAACGGGTGTCGTGACAGATCGTCGCGGTGTGACGTTTTGGCCGTGGCGGGCGGTTCGTTTTCTCGCGCTGAATGGACGCGCCCTTGCAAATGGGCGTCGTATTCACGGCGTTTCCGCCAGAGAGCAATTAGGCATGGGAAATGCGGCTCAATTTGGGTAACATACAACTCCAATATCGAATACAGGAAATTTTTCGCGAAAGGTGAGCCGTCATGGCCGGTCAGTCGGATGCTTTTTCGGCGCTGCTTTTAAAGCGTACGGGTTTTTTCACCGATTATCAGATTTCGCAGGTTTTGGCGGCGGACCGGTCAGACGGGACGGGCGTCGTGGGCGCGGTCGTTCGTTTGGGTATCGCCCGGGAAGATGTTTTTTTGGGAAAAGTGGGGGAGCTCCTTGGGTTTCCCTACACGGAACTGGCGAATACGCGTCCGACCGATGAGGCCCTCACGCGGCTTCCCGCGCGTGCGGTGTATCAGTATAACGTGCTCCCCTTGACGGTGGAGAACGGCGTACTGACCGTTGTGGTGTGCGATCCTTTCAATACGGGGATGACGGATGGGCTGCGGCTGGCGGCGGGCTGTCCGGTGCGGGTGACGCTTAGCCCGCGCGAGGAGATCAACAAGGCGATTCAGAAGTATTACGGCGTGGGTGCGGACGCGATCGAGAAGATGATTGAGGACGGACGCTACGCGGTGGATACGGATATCGCGTCTATTTCCAAGATCGATGTGAATGAAATCGGCGCAGAGGCGTCGATCGTGAAGTTTGTGAACCAGATCATCTCGGAGGCGGACCGTCAGGGCGCAACGGATATTCATGTGGAGCCGATGGAGGATGAGTTGCGCATCCGATATCGAATCGATGGCATGCTGCACAAAGTGGACGTGCCGCCGCAGTTGAACCGGCTGAAGGCCGCAATCATTTCGCGCATCAAGGTGATGGCGAACTTGGATATCGCCGAAAAGCGGCTGCCGATGGATGGACGTATCGGCGTGCGCCTCAATAACGATGATATCGATATCCGCGTGTCGACCATGCCGACGGCGTATGGCGAATCCATCTCGTTGCGTCTTTTGCAGAAGGCGGGCAATTTCGTCAAGCTGCAGGATTTGGGGTTCAATGAGCATGACCACGATCAGGTCGTGAAGCTCATCAACCGCCCGAACGGCATCTTTCTTGTGACGGGGCCGACGGGGTCGGGCAAGTCTACCACGCTCTACGCGTTTCTGCATGAGATCAACAAGATGCAGGTGCGCATCTTGACGGCCGAGGACCCGATCGAATATGAGATGCCGGGCATCAATCAGGTGTTGGTGCGTCAGGATATCGGTCTCACATTCGCGCGTGCCTTGCGCGCGTTTTTGCGTCAGGATCCCGACATTATCATGGTGGGGGAAATCCGCGATGGCGAGACGGCGGAGATTGCCATTAATGCGTCGCTGACCGGTCACTTAGTCTTCAGCACGCTGCACACCAATGATGCGGCGGGCGCGTTCGCGCGTCTGATTGATATGGGCGCGGAACCGTTTTTGGTGGCGTCGGCCGTTGCCGGCGTGATGGCGCAGCGTTTGGTGCGCCGCCTTTGCCCCAAGTGTAAACGTGAAGTCCCGCTGGACATGAAGTGGTACGACTTGCCTTATCCACCGGCCTCGCAGAAGGTATGGGTGCCCGAGGGCTGTGAGGCTTGCACGAAAACGGGCTACCGGGGACGCGGCGGTCTTTTCGAGTTGCTGGTGGTCTCAGAGGATATTGAATCGCTCATCATTGGGCGCAGAGCGTCCACTGAAATTCGTGAAGCGGCCATTAGGCATGGCCTGAAAACGCTGCGCGAAGACGGGTGGCTGAAGGCGTTCAAAGGCATGACGTCCGTTGAGGAGGTTATGCGCGTGACGGAGGAGAACGCGTAGCGCGGAAGGCGCTGCGCCGAGGAAACGTTGGTGCTGATGAGGCAGGCGTTTTTGATCTGAGGATTGAGATATCGGGCAGGACACGTTCCGCGTCTCTCCTCTAAGCGGGAACGTTTGGTTTATTCGAAAGATGTAAGATGCCGCAATACAATTACAAAGCCATGTCGAAAGACGGGCGGAAACTGGAAGGGGCGGTGGAAGGCGCCGACCGCCGTACCGCGATGGCTGCGGTCGAGAAGCTTGGGTATGTCCCCATTTCGGTGACGGAGTCGAAGTCCAAGAAAAAGGAAACGGGCGTTTCGATCTGGAAACTGAAAATCGGCAGCGGCGCGCAGCGGATGAAGGCGGTTGAGGTGTTGCTTTTCACCTCGGAGCTGAGCGATCTGCTGGAGGCTGGAATGACCTTGGGCGCCGCGTTGAACTGCCTCGCAAACCAAGGCGAGGACGATTCGGCGCAGAGTAAAATCGCGTCGGACCTGCGTGATCGGATTATGCGGGGCGAGCAGCTTTCGGACGCGGTGACGGCGCATCCGTCGACTTTCCCTCCTCTTTACGGCAATATGATTCGTGCGGGCGAGGCCTCGGGCGCGATGATCGAGGTGCTTCGCCGCCTTGTGGAACATTACGAGCGCAATGAGAGTATGCGGTCCAAGATCACCTCGGCACTGACCTACCCGATCGTGGTTCTGATTTTCGGCGTGCTCACGGTGATCTTCGCAATGGTCAAGGTGATTCCCCAGTTTGCCAAGATCTTCGCAGGAATGGGTACCGCCTTGCCGTTGCCGACCCGAATTCTGGTGGGCACCAGCGATTTCGTGATCAAGTATGGCCTGTTTGTGGCGATCGCGATCGGCATCGCGGTTGTGATGTTTAAACGGCATATCAAGGACGGCGCCGGCCGAATCTGGTGGGATGGGCTCAAACTTAAAGCCCCGTTGATTAAAGGAATCGTCGCGTGCGGGGCGTTTTCGAGTCTGGCCTATACGATGAAGACGCTGCTCGCGAACGGCGTGAATGTGTTGCAGGCGCTCAAGATCGCGGAAGAGACCTGCGGCAATGCGCTGATCGCCGATGCGTTGCGTAACGCGCGGCAACGGGTGACGGACGGCACGACGATTTCCGGGCCTTTGGCCGGCAGTAAAGTGTTTCCGAAAATGATGACCGATATGTTGGCGGTGGGCGAGCAGTCGGGCGATATGCCGGGGTCTCTGGGTCATATCGGGCGACGCTACGAGAGCGAGATGGATCGCAACATCAAGATTTTCACCAATGCGCTTGAGCCGATCCTGATTGTGGCGATCGGCGGTGTGGTTGGCTTTGTGGCCGTCAGTATTCTGATGGCCGTGTTTAAGGTGACGTCGTCGCTGACTCCGGCCGGATAGGGCGCGGGCATGCTTGTTTTGAGGGATGGGTTTCGGGCTTTCGGCAACGGACGGCGCAACGTTTCATAAAGCGGTTCACGTTGAACCGACATGCGCCTTTGGCGGTGGGTGTTTGACGCGGTTTTTGATGTGGGTAGGGGCTGGCTTCAGTGTCAGCCCGTAAAGGAGGAAATGGCATGAAACAGAGAAAAGAAGAACAGGTTCAGAAGAGTCGGCGCGGCGGTTTCACCTTGGTGGAACTGTTGTTGGTCGTGTGCATTCTCGGCATTCTGGCGGCCGTGGTGATTCCGAACGTCATCGGCCACGACGAGGAGGCTCGGCGTCAAGCCACGCGGACGAGTATTACGGCGATCGAACAGGCCGTGCAGATCTTCGCGATGCGGCATAATGGTAAGTTGCCCGACTCGCTGGACGAATTGACACAGGGCACCGATGATGCGCCGGGATTGCTCAAGGAGGGCGCGTTGAACGATTCGTGGGGTACGCCTTTCTCTTTCACGAAGACCGGCAAGAAGTTTAAGATTGTTTCGGCTGGTCCTGACGGCGAGATTGGCGGCGAGGATGATATCACCAACTGATGAAGAAGCGCTTGGGGACGTGCGTTCGCACCAGCGTTCTTTCCTGCCGACGGGAAAGCGCGGCGCCCTTCTCCCGTGATGCGTTTGAACGCGCAAGAGCGACCGCGAACATGAACCTATGAACTTCTTCAAAGATAGTGCGAAAGGCGGCCTTTGCGGTTTCACGCTGGTGGAATTGCTCGTTGTGATCGTGATTATCGGCGTGATGACGACGCTGGTGATCTTGCCGACCTTTTCCACCGGTTCGGATATTGCCCGTGTGAAAACGGCGACGCGCGGCGTGATGCAGATGTCGCGGTACGCGCGGACGATGGCGGTTTTGTATCAGACGCCGATGATCTTGACGATCGCGGCGGACGGCGCGCTGAGTGTGGGCCGGGCGCAAGGCGGGCAACAGGATGTCGCGATAAGCGCCGACACGTCCGCGACGGACGGCGTGCCCGACGGAGCTTCCGAGTCGTCTCTGCCGCCGGGCGCGTCGTCGGACGGCGGTGGCGCGTCCTATGTGATGGCGGATGTGAACGCGGAGAAGTCGTACGAGCGTGTGGTTTTTTCTGTTTCTCTTGATCAAGACGCGTTGGGCGAGGACGAGGCTGACGCGGTCTTGGATGAAGGGGAAAAGAAAAGCGGTGCGGACGGTGACGAAGAGGTTGTCAGAACCACCCGTATCCCCTATGAGGCAAACGGAAGGTGTTTGCCGTATACGGTAAAAGTGAGGGCTGCCGGAACCGGCGAAGAGGCGGCGGATGCCATGACGGTGAAGGTGGACCGGTTTGGCGTGGCCAAGGTTTTGGACGAGGACGATTGATGCGGCGCAATGGTTTTACGCTGATTGAGGTTCTGCTTGCGACAATGATCTTGGCGGTCGGGCTGTTGAGCCTGATGGTCGGTTTGGGAAATTGCGCGCAGATGATGTCTCTTTCAAAAGAATATCAGGACGCGCAGTTTGTTTTCAGCTTGGGGGAGCGGTGTTATCCTGTCCCTCCGAGCGATGAGATCACGGACCCTGAGGAGGACGAGCGGCTGAATGTTGAGCCCGTGACCGCAGAGGAGATGATCAATGATTTGGAAATGAATGTCTCAAATGAGGTGCTGAAACTTTACGAGGGTTTTACCTTCACGCGTATGGTGGAGGAAAAGGAGTTGGACGCCAGTGATGACGATGACGGCTTATACGTGCTCCGGACACGGGTGTCATGGGGTAACGGCGGTGAAGGGTATTATGAGGAGCTGGTGCGTCTGGTTCGGAAAAAGTAGAGATGTGAAAGAGATCACGGGGTGGGTTGCCGCGCGTTGCGCGGCGTGAGTCGCATGGCGCATGAAGACGTTCAGACACATTTCACGGGCGGGTTTTACGCTGCTTGAGCTGATAATGGCCATCATGATCATGTCGATCATGATGCTCTTGTCGTTTTTCTGTTTTGATGCGGTGGTGCAAAGCTGGAATGCGGGGATTGAGATGTCCGACTCCATGGCGCAGGCGGACTATGTGATGAATCAGGTGGAGTCTGGGCTGCGATCCGCCTACTATTCCTCCACGGTGGCCAAAGACGACGAAAAGGGCTTTCAGTTTTCGAACGACGGTGAGGGTGAGGATGCGCGGGATTTGATCGAGTGGATGAAAGTGGGCCGGGCGTTTGTCGGGAATCTCAAGGCGATTGACGGTAAAACGGAGATCGCTGAAATGCCCCACAGGGTGAGACTGTATGTGGAGGAGCCGGGGCGGGACGGCCCCGGCGGTCTGATGGCCAAGGCTTGGTCCAGCGATTTCCAGCCGGAGGATTTTGATGTGGAGGAGGATGTGAAAGCCTTTGTGGTTTCTCCGAAGGTGGCGGCGATGGACTGTAAGGTCCTGAAGGAACCGCCGGAAGAAAAGGCCAAGGAGATCGAGTGGGAAGATACGTGGTCCGCTTCAAACTCGCTGCCTTACAAGGTTTCCGTGACGTTATACATGCGTCCTTTTAAGGATGGGGACGCGCCTGTTGCCGTGACCCGTGATATCGAGATTCCGCTTTGGGACGTTTCGCAGAATCCGGTGAAAAGCGATTCTTCCCGTGCCGTGAAGGGTTCGAAGACCGGTATACGAACAACGACGACGATTGCTCCGGTGGTGCCGTGAACCTGAAAATGAGCAAGATGAACGACAGAAAAAACAAAGCGCGATGCGGCGGTTCGGCGCTCATTATCGCGTTGTGGACGATCGGGCTGCTCAGCATGCTCGTGATGTCGTTTGCGCTGGATGCGATGCTGGAGGGTAAAATCAACGTTTACGTTCGTCAGCGGCGGCGGGTCGATTATTTAACCCAATCGGGAATCGCCATCGCCGAGATGATGCTGCTGAATTATAAGAACGCCTCGTCCACGGCTTCTGCCGCCACGGGAAATGAGGATAACACGGACAAGTGGTTGCAGTACAAACTGGATCTGCAGCGCGGCTCGGCCAAGATTCAGGCGTATGAGATTGAAGCGGGCAAACCGGAGAACGGTACGGTTTCCGTGGAGATCACGTCGGCCGATGCCAACAAGTGGCCGGTGAACAAGCTGGTCAAGAGTGACGCGTCGGATCAGATCTGGGAGAACATTCTGACCACCATTGGCGTGCCGATGGAATATCAGGAGGAGGTCGTCGACAGCTGGTATGATTGGCGCGATGAGGATCGGACCGTGACCGGACGCAACGGAGCGGAGGACGAATATTACGATAGCCTTGACAAGCCTTATGCCCAGCGCAATGGTGAGATTGATGCCGTGACGCAACTGGAAATGATCAAAGGCATCCGAGAGCATCCGGCCATTTATAAAGGGGGCATTCTGAACCCGGAAGAGAAAGATCCGAAGCTTCAGGTGAGGATCAATAAAGGGCTTCAGGCTTTTTTTGACATCTATGGGGAAACTGCTAAGATCAATGTCAATTCCGCAGAAAAAGAGGTTTTGATGACGGTTCCCGGTATCGACGGGGATGAGCTCTTGGCGGGGGCGATCGTTGAGGAGCGGACGACGGGCGCTAATCGTGCGTCTTCCAATGACAAGTCCACGGAAAGTTTGCTGTTTAAGGATTGGAACGATTTAAACGCGCGGATTGAGGGTGTCCCCATCGCGGCCGAGGCGTATCTTTCCTACGCCCCAGAGAAATATTTCGAGATTAAGGTTACGGGAGAGGCCGGCGGGATCTCCCACCGTATCACCGCGGTTGCGATTGTTGAGAGCGACAAGGTTCGGTTTGTGCGGTGGCGGGAGGATCCGTAGAAAACGCGCCCCCGTTGATTCGTGCGTAAGCGGGTGCCGTTTTCCCCTTCAGCGAGTGGGCGGACGCGTGGATGAATGGTTTTTTATGGCGAAAAGCGATGTGATAGCGATTCTGACGGAGAGCGACTGCTTGCGTGGCGTTCGGTTCGCGCCGCGTGGCCGTGATGTCTGGACGCGTACGGACGGGGGGGTGTGGCCGCTGGAGACGGCTCCGGCACCGTCCGCTGAAGAGCCGTCGGAGAGCGTGGACCCGGGCGGTACGCTGGTCGAAAGCGATAAGCCGCTGGCGCGTGCCTTTTGCGCGGCGGGCGATGCGTTGAACGCGCGGCATGTCGTGCTTGCCCTGCCGCTTTCGCGGCTCTTGGTGCGCGTGATTAGGTTGCGCGTTGCAGTGCGCGAAGATTTGGCGGATGCGGTCGCCTTGCAGAT
>CAZTDL010000174.1:0-8213 GCA_964612775.1 uncultured Lentisphaeraceae bacterium | reverse complement strand
GGTTGCCCGCAATGGCACGATCTGGAAACGCCGGTCGCAAAAGCCATTGGACCGGCGGATGCGGCCATTCTGGACCATCACGGGTATGTGGATACGATGAACGCGTTTTTTGTCGCGACCTTGCGGCCTCGCGTCTGGGTGATCTCGGTCTGGGATTCCGCGCATCCCACGACGCGGGTGTGGAATCGGCTCCAGTCGCGCCGCCTTTATCCGGGGCCGCGCGATGTCTTCGCCACGGATGCCCATGATGCCGCGCTCAACGTGAACGGGGGTTGAGCAGGCTTGCAAGCCGGCACGGTCATATCGTGATCAGGGTTGCGCCGGGCGGCGACGAATTTCGTGTGCTGATCGTCGATGATTCGAACGAGAGCCACCGCGTCACGAAACTGTTTGGCCCGTATCCGTCGGCAGGGAAAGAATAACGCGCAACAGGATTGGGGCCGCCTCGCAGCCTGCAAATGCGAAATACGATTCCGAGGTGAAGGGCCGGTCAAACGGCGCGGTCCGGCGTTTTGCTTTTGTTTGCCGTTGACACCCGTAGAGTCTCTGATACAAAATTGCGAAGAACATAAAAATCGCGTATGCGCGGAAACAGGGGGTCGCTTTTATCCGCGCGTATGCACCCACGGGAGAGAACGCCGATATGAAATGCCTGGCCACGCTGATGCTTGTTTTAACTTTTTTTGCGGCCACAGCCCATGCCGCCGAAACCGAGGTGCTGTTCGGTGGCGTCGGAACCAACGATTGGACGACCTCGCGCGATGAACAGCGCTTGGCCAAGGAACTGAGCCTGAGCGAACTGTTACAGGTGAAGGAGCCGGCGGCACTGCAATGGCACTTCATTCCTAAAGGGGTCGGGTTCAATGACATCTTTCTCTCGCTTCCGGTCGCGCGGAGGTTCGATGCGATTCGGCTTCGCGTGAAGAACTCGGGGAACGGTTTTGTTCTGGCGTGTAAGGCGCGCGATGCCCGCGGCGCGGAGTGGACCGCGAAGCGTGTCGTGCTGAAGGCCGGAACGGACTGGCAGTGGGTGGAACTCCCGGTCGCCGATTGGAGCGTCGCGCCATGGGCGCACGATTCCGACGGTAAAATGGATTTTCCGCTCGCCTATCTCGCCCTGATCGCCTTCGACATCAAAGAGGGGCAGGCGTACACGCTGCAAATCGCCCGTGTCGAGATTGTGCGTCCTGATCCGCCGGTGGCGACGGTTCACGCTTTGCAGCTTCCGGAAGAGCTTGAAGCCGGGAAGCGTTATCCGGTTCGCTTGAGCTTTAGCGTCGACAGGCCTGTGTCGGAGGATGATGCCTGTTTGTCGTTCCGGCGCGGTAAGAATGAATTGTTCCGCGTGCCTCTTGTTTTGCCGATGCCTCTTTCAAAGATTACGCCGGGGCAAGAGGTGGCCGTTCAGATGGAGATGCCCGTGCCGCTGTACGCGTTTGGCGGTCAACAATCCGTTGCGCTGCGCTTGGGCGGTTCGCACGTTTGGTTGAACGGGACGCTGTCGGATGAGGCTGTTGCGACCGTGAACGTCGAACAGCGCCGCACCCAAAAGTGCGTTGCCGCCGTAAAGAAATATCATGGAACGCCGACACTGTTCATCAACGGTAAACCGCATAACGGCATGACGTGGGCAACCTATCGGCCCACAGCGGAGGTCTTCAGCGATTTCACGAAAGCGGGTATCTCGCTGTATACGTTTGCGGCGACGCCGACCGAGTCCGGTTATGGACTTTCGCGAACGACGTGGACTGCGCCCGGCGAATACGACTACTCGCAACTCGATGAGCGGGCGATGATGCTGCTGAAGGAAAACCCGAACGCGTACTTTTTTCCTCGCCTGTATCTGCACGCCCCGAAATGGTGGAGCGAGCGACACCCGGACGACATCGTGCTGATGGATCCGGGCGACGGTCAGTTCGTGCCGTTCATCCACTCGGGAGGGAAACCCGCGCCGAGCTGGGCGTCGGAGACTTGGCGGCGTGACACGATCGAAGGCCTGCGTCGTCTTATCGCGCACGTCGAGGCCTCGCCGTATGCGGACCGCGTGATCGGCTACCACATCGCCTCCGGCACGACGGAAGAGTGGATGATGTGGGGCGGCAACGAGCGCCAGTGGGTCGATTTCTCGCCTGCCAACACGGCGCGCTTCCGTGTCTGGCTGCGCAACAAATACGGTACGGACGAGGCGCTTCGGGCGGCATGGCATGATGAGACCGCGAGTTTCGCTGCGGCGACGGTTCCCACAAAAGCGCGGCGCGAGCATACGGAAATCGGGTCCCTGCGCGATCCGGTCAAGGAACAGGCTGTGATCGATTTCTACCTGTACAATTCCGATCTGGTGGCCGATACGATTTGCACGTTCGCCAAGGCCGTCAAGGAGATCACTCGGCACAAAAAAGTCGTCGGTGCCTTTTACGGTTATCTGTTGCAACTGTGTGCCGAACAGCGTCAGCAGAACGCGGGCCATCTGGCGCTGGAAAAGGTTCTCGCCTCGCCGGATGTGGATTTCATGACGAGTCCGACCAGCTATGCGTTTCGTCAGTTGGGCGGCGAGGGCACCAGCCAGTTCATGTCGCTGTTCGGAAGTGTTAAGCTGCACGGAAAGCTGTGGTTCGACGAGAACGATATCCGGACATCGATGAGTCCCGGCAAACCGGGCTCTTGGGGCAAGCCCGAAAGCATCGCGGGCGACATCCTTCAGCAGGAGAAGGAACTGGCGAACGTCATCGTCAACGGTTCGGCTCAGTGGTGGTTCGACGTAAGCCACATCGTTTATACCAATGCGGCGCTGATGACGCGCATCGGCAGACTGGCGCAGAGCGCGACCGAGGCGCAGAAACTGGATCGCCGTTCGGCGGATGAGATCGCGATGGTTGTTGATGAGAGGAGTCTGTGCTATATGCGCGTGGGGGACCCGACGCTAGGCTCACGGTTGCTGTTGGCGCAGCTCCCCGCGCTGGCGCGCATCGGGGCTCCGGTCGGGCATTATCTGGTCACCGATCTGCCGCGTCTAAAAGATCATAAGGTCTTTTTCATCATGACGAGTTTTGCGCCGACGGCGCAGGACCGCGCGGCCATCGAGGCGCTCAAGCGCGACGGGCATGTGCTCGTCTTCCTGTATGCGCCCGACGTATATCGCGACGGTCAGCTCGATGAGACCGGTATGGCGGATCTCACCGGCATCCGGTTGCGCATGAGCCGCGACGAGGTGTTGTTCAGCGTGAAACTGGTCGGCGGACAGCGTTTAACGGAGGGTCTGGAGGGACAGTCCTACGGGGCGGAACTTCGTAATTCGCCGTTCTGTTACGCGGATGACGCGGCTGCGACGATTTTGGGGACGTTGCCTGATGGCAAGCCCGGTTTGGTCGTCAAGGCGGAGAAGGGGTGGACGTCGGTGTTTTCCTCGGTCCCGATGTTGCCGACGAGGCTGATGCGAAACATCGCGCAGTATGGCGGGGTGCACACCTTCATCGACACGGAAGATGTGGTTTGGGCTTCGAAAAACTTGATTGCGGTCTGCGTGAAGGACGCGGGAAAGAGAACCGTTCGGTTGCCAGAGAAGGCTGATGTGCGCGACCTCTATACCGGCGAGGCGGTGGGGACGGGCGTGAACGCCTTTGAGGCCGATTTCTCGGACCGCGCGACGCGGGTGTTCGCGGTGGAATAAGGGGAACTATGCGTGCGCATTATTTGCAACATGTCGCCTTTGAAGGACTCGGCGGCATTGAGCCTTGGCTCACGGCCGCCGGTTACGAGATAAAACGTACGCCGTTGTTCGCATCGGCCCTGTTGCCGGACATCAGCGAGTTCGATTGGCTGATCGTCATGGGCGGTCCCATGAGCGTGAACGACGAGGCCGTCTATCCTTGGCTGGCGGCCGAAAAGAAACTGATACGCGAGGCCGTCTTGGCGGGTAAACGCGTCTTAGGCATTTGCCTGGGTGCGCAACTGATTGCGAATGCGATGGGGGCGGAGGTCCATCGAAACGCTTTTAAAGAAATAGGATGGTTTCCTGTGCAAGGCCTGTCCCTTTCCGATGCGTCAAGCTTTCGTTTCCCGACCTCGTTTGAAGCCTTTCATTGGCATGGGGAAACGTTTGGTCTGCCGCCGCACGCCATTCCTTTGGCGAGGACGGCGGCTTGCGAGAATCAGGCGTTTCAGCTCGGTTCGACGGTGATCGGTTTACAGTTTCATTTGGAAACCACGCCGGAGTCCGCGCACGCGATGATAGCGCATTGCAAAGCGGAACTTATGCCGGCCGCGTATGTTCAGAGTGAAGACGCGATGTTGGGCGTCGCTTCAGAGAAGTACCGGACGCTTCATGCTCTGATGCGGAATGTGCTCGCGTTCCTTCATGCCGCGAAGGGCTGATGCTGTGTCCGCGCGGGCCGTTTTCACAGCCAAGGCGCAGACATAAAAAGGGGGCTTGGCACGCCTCGTTCGCTCTAGCGGCGATCATGCGGCCCCTCGCGATGTTCATTCTGCCTGCTGCGCTTAGTCGGCGACAGGTTTGAGTTCGAAGTGATGGCTTGTGGGGATACGGGCGACATCGATCTGCGCCTCGTAATCGGCGATTTTCTTGTCGAGTTCGGCCAAACGTTCGGCCGGGCCGTTCGCGAGCTGAACCTTGCGCCAACGCTCGAAATAGACGTTGTTCTTTTTAAACACCAAGTCGAGCACCTTCATCGCTTGAACCGTGCCGGGCGTTGAGGCCGTTGCGAGGTTGAAGCCTTTCTCAAGCTCTTCCTTGGTGAGCGTGGCAACCTTCTGGCCGTCGATGCAGAGGTCATAGCGGGCGGCTTTCAGGCCTGCGACCTTGATGCCGTAGCGGTTCAGTTCATCCGTGACCGGCGCGATCTTGAGCGCCGCGACCGCGCGCGTGTCGATCGGCATCGGCAGGGCGTCGTCGAGCCGATCAAAGCTCACGGTGCCGTCGGCAACCTTAATGCGCGAAACTTTGCAGTTCTTATCGCAAATGATTTTGTTGCGGAACCAGCCGCGGGAAACATCGAGGCAGCAACAGGAGACGAGGGCGGGCGCGTGGAGCTGCTTTAGGATCATCCACGCCATGAGCGTATGTCCGGCCGGTCCGGGATGCACCTTGTCGCCGCCGCCGATGATGGCGTCGGGGTTCGCGGCGCGCTCTTTCATCATGAGCGCCATGTAGGGGTTGAATTGGTCCACGAACTGGACGCCTTCTTTTGCGGCGACCGCTTTGATGCCGTCCGAGAATTTGCCGAGAGACAGGTTCTTAACGTCCTTGTCCGGATCGGGACGTTTCTCTTCGATCGGCTGGGTCGTCATCAAGGCAACCCGCGCGCCGTTTTTCGTGAGCACGTCGGCAATCTCTTTCTGGCTGCGGACATGCGCGCGGAAGATGTCTTCGCGGAACGCCTGATAGGCGTGGTCATTCATGCTGAAATCGACCGTGACGGCGGTGGGCTTGAGCGGCAGAACGTCGCGGGCCAGCCCCGCGCCGACAGCTTTGGTGACCATCTCGTCGAGCACGCTGCCTGTCGCGGCGAAGAGCTCTTTTTCGTTCGGGTGGGCACGCTGGCGCAGCCATGCGGTATCGCCTCCCCAGCCGACATTGCGGAAGGTAAGTTTGTATGAGGGGAAACGCGTTAAGGTATAGGCTTCGACATAAGTCGTATAGAGCTTCTGTTCTGTGATGCTGTCCCCC
Organism: uncultured Lentisphaeraceae bacterium; assembly: GCA_964612775.1. GTDB lineage: Bacteria > Verrucomicrobiota > Kiritimatiellia > RFP12 > UBA1067 > DAOPZC01. The sequence goes on along the minus strand of CAZTDL010000174.1, from coordinate 2,530 downwards.
AAAAACACGACCGAATCTTTATCTTTGAAGAAAAAGTCTTTTGCTGCCGTCTCACAGCGGGCCATGGAACTGGCCAGCAATACGCAACCGAGCAACGCAATCCGCATGTTCATAAATACTCCTTTAACGGGTGTTTGTGTGCGCCAAGCCGGTGCGTGTTCCCCCCCCTCCCCCCGAAACCAGCTTAAAGCGATCTATAAACGATACCGTGACTTTTTCAGCTTGTCGAGCATTGAACGTTACGCGTGAAATCTTGATCTTTTCGCATCCTGTGTTTTTCTGTAAACTGAAGTCGTTTTTTTAAGAAAAGGAATTTGAGCATGAGCAGAATGACGTTGTCTTCATGGCGCCTTTCCGTGTGTTGTGTCCTCTGCGTTGTTGTCGTGGCCGTCGGCCAAGAGATTCCGTTGCCCTATATCAACTTGAAGCGGTCGCCGGATACCGCATGGACGGTGAGCGGCGGCATAACGAACGCGCTGGTCGAGGTCTCGCCGCACATGTGGAGCAACGCGGTCGCCCGGGTGGAGACGCCGGCCACGCCGGCGGGATTGCCGGTGCGCGTCAGAGCGCCGGGCGTCGCGCTCGAAACGGTCATTTTGCGCTGGATCGGCGGCATGCCTGAGTCGACAAAGCTGTTGGGCGACACGTGGGAACGGTCGTATGGGGATTTGGCCTGGCGACCGCTCTCGGCGGCTCGGCCGATGCCTTGGTATTTTCTGGCGTCGGACGGACGCGTCACGCACGGTTACGGTGTGGCGGTTCAGCCGAACGCGCTCTGTTGCTGGACGGCGGATAAGGGAGGCGTCACGCTCGCCTTGGACGTGCGTGCGGGTGGCGTGGGCGTTCGATTGGGGGTGCGGACGCTGGAGGCCTGCACGGTGGTGAGCCGTGCGTGGGTCGCCAATGAATCACCCTTTCAGTCTGGAGCCGCGTTCTGTCGGCAGATGTGCCCGACCCCGCGGCTTGCTAAAGAGCCCGTTTACGGGTTCAACGATTGGTATTGCGCGTATGGCGTCAACACCGGCACGAACTTCCTTGAGGATGCGGGCTTTGTGACCTCGTTGATTCCCGAAGCCAAAAACCGGCCTTACCTCGTGATGGACGACGGGTGGCAGGTGAATCCGCCCGCAAAGCAGGGCGTGAGCGGTTTCGGCCCGTGGACCCATAGCAACGCGCGGTTCGCGATGGACATGGTGACGTTCGCGCGGCGCGTGAAGGCGATCAATGCCAAACCGGGTCTTTGGTACCGTCCGCTCTACGCGTGGGCCGAGGTGCCGGACGCGTGGAGACTGAAAAAAGCCCGTGACTACATGGACCCCACTAAGCCGGAAGTGAAAAATCAGATTCTGGAGGATATGACGCGTTTCCGCACTTGGGGTTTCCAACTGGTGAAAATCGACTATCTGACGTTCGATATGAACAACCGCTGGGGGTATAATCTGGGAGACACGGTCGTGCATGACGACCGCGAGTGGGCTGATTCGAGTCGCACGACGGCGGAAGTGATGCTCGACCTCTACCGGACAATGCGGCAGGGGGCGGGCGACGGCGTTGTGATCATCGGGTGTAACGCCTTGGGACATCTGGCGGCGGGGATCTTCGAGCTGCAGCGCACGGGTGACGATACAAGCGGGCTCCAGTGGAAACGCACGCGTCAGAACGGTGTGAACACGCTGGCGTTCCGGGCGATTCAGGACCGCGCGTTTTTTGCGGTGGATGCGGATTGCGTGGGCTTGGCCAACGCGGGTGCGGTGCCGTGGGAGAAAAACCGGCAGTGGCTGGATCTGGTGGCGCGGAGCGGCACGCCGCTTTTCGTGTCGTGGCGGCGTCAGCTCGCCGGACCCGAGGAGCGCAAGGCGCTGCGCGACGCGTTTCTCCGCGCGTCGGAACCCGCGCCGACGGCAGAGCCTTTGGACTGGATGGAGACGTCTGCTCCGAGGCGCTGGCGCTTTGGCAATGAAGAGGCCACCTATGACTGGAACGATTAGTTTTTCGTCGAATGAGTGAAAAACGAGCGTTGGACCGACGCAGGCATAATTATGAAAACGTTTTTTTGCCAGGGTGCCTGGTTCTCGTCTCGGCGCGGGGCCTCCGTACATGCCTTTCATAAACGGTGTGCGGTTGCCGTTTCTGTGTGGTTGGCGGTGCTGATGGCGTGCGCGGGCGCCTCGCCGCAGCCGTCGGGCACGATGCATGCCGATGGCCGCGGAACAACCAAGCTGATGTTCCCGACAGCGGACGGTGGGGCAGCGGCCAAGGGACCGCAGACGGCAGACGCTTTCCTGAAGGCGCATCACGGCACGTTCAAGGTTGCGGAGGACCTTTCTAACCTTGAGCTGGTGACGGTTCGAGAAAGCCTCCTCGGTCAACATTACCGCTATCGGCAGGTGCTGAACGGCGTGCCTGTGGACGGCGCCGATCTGGTGGTTTCCATCCGTCGGACGTCCGGGCAGGTCTATCAGGCCTATAACAACACCTATCCCGTTCAAGAGAAGCCCGTTCTTTCGAAAACGCGGGTGGGGGCGGAGGC
>CAZTDL010000173.1:0-8235 GCA_964612775.1 uncultured Lentisphaeraceae bacterium | reverse complement strand
CGCTGTGGCCGTGGGTCCAGCCTTTGCCGAACGGGCCCGGCATGTTGCGCAGACGGGAATCATAGCGCATCGTCAGGGACACAGGCATGGGGCCCCCAAGCGCTAAATCCGTCTTCTCCGAAAGAAACGCCCCCGACCGGACATCGACGGGATCGGCCATGCTGTAAGAGGACGTCGACAAGTTCGGCAGCGAGATCGCGGAATACTGCTGGCTGACGGAGCCGACGGACGTCACGCACGAGACCGACGAGAATCCACCCGCGAGTCCGCCGCCGATGATCATCCCGGTCGAATAGCCCGAGCCCCAGGGGCCGTAATCGATGTAGGCGTAACTCTTCCAGTTGTTGAGCGCGATCTGTCCGCTCTGCGGCAGCAGGACCTTTCTCTTGTTGGTGTTGACGGCCGTGTCAAGGGCGCTCAACGTCGCCGCCGTGTAGTTTGCCAGTGAACTGCGGACAGAGGATCAGTTCCCCGTCGTGCCGAAACAGATGGCCTTGTTGGCGGCGTTGGCGAGGCAGACGACGCGCACGGTCGAGACGGCGGGCCGGTTGGTCCCGTTGACCTGGTCGAGCGCGGCGTGCTCAAGGGCGCTGGCGAAAAGGCTGTAGGCGCTGAACCGCGACTCGTCACCCGTGGAATAGGTCAGGCAGTTCTTGAGGTCGACGTACGGCGAGTCCGTCTGCGCGGCCAGCCCGATGTTGTAGAAAAAGCGCTTGTTGGAACCGTCAAACCGATTGTTGAGGCTGTTCATCAGCGCGGTTTGCGCCAGCCACTGTTGCCCGACGACCTGAAGCACGCACGAGCGCAGTCCGACATCCGCAGCCGACACACCCGACCCGTACACGCGCTCGAGTTCCGATTGCGCCCGGTTCCGCATGCCGCCCCGGCTGTCGCCCCCGAAACCGACGGGGATGGCGTAGACGTTTGCGAGCGCCCGGCTGATCGTATATGTGCAAGGATATGACGATGGGCTGAACGGGTGCGTCACCGTCAGCGTGAGAGAATCTGCGGCCTGGCTTGAGCCTGACGGTTCCGTTGCAAGCACCGTGTCGTCGAGATGAAGCACGGCTTTGGGATATGTCTGCGAAGCGTTTGTGTAAGATAGCCAGAGCCTTCTTGACCCGACCTCGTCAAGCCACGCGTTGGTGATGATCCCGACGTGCTGGATGGTCAGCCTGTAACGCATGGCGTTCTTGACCGTGCCCGACTGGGCCAGGAAATCGACAGCCGTGCCGCCGATGACGCCATGAAAGGTGGCGTCGTCGGACACCGGGTCCTGCGGCACGACCTCGTCAGCACCGACGAAGTCCGCCGCAGTCGCCTGGACTCCCTCATCCTTCCATCGTCCCGCAAGATTGGCGGTGAGGCGGCGCAGCTCGGCGGACAGGGCCGGATAGGACAGGCCCTGGACACTGAGCGTATTCGTGGTTCCGCCCGCCACCGCGAGAAGATTCGTGCGCGTGTAGCCCATATCGGACAATACGGACTCCGACCGTGCGGTCATTCGGCGCGGCTTGAAAGACGGGTCGAGGTCATAGGTCTGGCCATCGAGTGTCAGGCGCACCCAGAAATGCTCGACCCAGATCGAACTGGCTTCCGGGGTTGGGCCGATTACGCCCGTTCCTTCCAGCATGGCCACGCCCAGTTGCTTGGCAACCGAGTACCACACTTCGGAAACCGTTCCGTTCGTGGAGGCACCCACCCACGACGCGGCGTCATATCCGGAACCAGTCCCGGCCAGCGGAACCCGGAACCCGCCCGAAGCCTTGCTCACGTAGCAGACTTTGGCGTCGGCGAATCCCGACGCCCGAAGCAAAGCCACAAGTAGGAAAGCCTGGTCCGCCGCGCTGCCCTCCCGGTCCAGCAGCGTCCTCTCGGGCCCGCGCGAGATGCCCCGGCAAGGGGCGAACCGGACATGGTTCCTGACAAACAGATAGCACCGGGCCCACTTGCAGTCAAGCCCGCGCGCGGTCTCCATGACGAGATCGTCCGAACCCTGCGGGACAAAACGCGAAAGGCCGATATCAAACGCCTGCGCCGCGGGATCCGGGCCAGGGATTTCCGCGAGCGCCTCAACGATCGGGGGCGTGAACTCGGGATGAAGGCCCAATCTCAGCGGCTCATATTCCGGGGAGGGTGTCCATTCCGCAAATCCGGGCGAAAGCCAGCCCGGCCACTCCCCGTCGGGCGGATCGTCCGATGCGGCCAGGTAAGCGGCACAGGCCGCCCCGGACAACAGCGCAACAAGGAACCGCTTCATGGCGCGCTCCTTTCGCCAACTGAAAGCGTGTTGTGCGCGGGCGAGACGGTGTACAGCGCCGCGCCGCCGCCGGTTCCGCCGGATGTGGTCGTGAAGGTTCCGGTCAGGCGGTCGTCCGCATCATAGCAATATCTGATCGTCGACGTGCCCGCTCCCGCGTTCTGCGTCACCGGATTCAGACCCCGTAGGATCGCCTCGTCGTCGTCCATGCCGTCGCCATTGGTGTCGCGTAAAAGCGGGGCGAGCCCGTACACGTACATCCTCGCGAAATCGCCGATGGCCAGACCCGCGCTGTCCCATTGGTCGGGGCGCGTGCCGAGCACGAATGTTTCCCGGCAATCCGAGATGCCGTCGCCGTCGCCGTCGATATCCGTGCGTGCGGCGAGGAAGAAACCCATGCTTCCCATGTACGGACCGCTCCAGGTGTCGAACGGCGCGGACGGCGTGAAGGTCGACCGGATCAGCCACGAGTTGGTGGCCGTCTGCCCCAGCGTTGGTTGCGTGAGCAGATCCACCGGGAGTTTGTCCACCGGCGTGTACACGGACAGGCTGAGTTCGTTGGGGGAGGCCTGCACGGCAGCGAAAGCGACCCGGTTGGTGTCCTCAGGAAGAACAAGCGGTTGGCTTCCGGGAGGCGGGTTGTTCGTCGCCGCGGCGATGATCGCCGCCTGCAGCATCGGCCAGTCATCGGAGGATATCAGGGTAATTCCGACTTCGAATCGGTCGCGGGTGCGGTCCTTATACCACTCGTCCACTTCCGTTTCCGAAAGATAAGCGGGCGGCCCCTGACGGTAGACCTCATCGACCCACAACCGGGGATCCAGCGCGGCGGGCGCGGCGTTGGTTCTGAAGAAACCGTCCGTGCCCGCGTATAGCCAAACCCGTGAGACAGTCACCGTCTCGATGACATTGATCTGCCACATCGGAACGCCGAAGAGAAAGGTCGGCGCGACAAAATTCGTCACGCCCGCCAGCTCACCGCCGGGCGAAAAAGTGAACCGTCCGCAAGGGATGCTAAACCGGCAAGCCACGGGAGGGTAGACGAACACCTCATTCGTGAGGCTGGCGTAGCTCTCGGCCACAACCCCGTCGAGCTCACCCCACGTTTCGAGGTTCGGTGGCAGATCCCATCCCGCGAATGCGGCTACGGGTATATGAAGTACCATCAGAACCAAAGCAATACGTATCGGTGCGATCCCGACAGTCCAAGTTTGAGTGTGAAAAAATCGTACGCCCTGCGAAAAAATCGCGAAAAGGTTACGCATGTCAAAATCCCTTTTTTATTTGACTTGCAAAGTACACCCCGTCGCATAAATGAGTCAACCGAAAACGGCTTACATAGAGAAAGGGGACGGCTGACGTCCGAAGGCGTGCGGGCACAAAAAAACCGGGATGGATGCGAACATCCTCCCGGTTTTTTTAAGGGGAAGGCGCTTATTCCTGACCGAAGCCCTTGCCCGCAAGGTACTCGAGCACCTTACCGACCGACGTCAGCTTCTCAGCGTCCTCATCCGGAATCTCCGCACCGAATTCTTCTTCAAACGCCATGATCAGCTCGACAGTGTCCAGCGAGTCCGCGCCCAGATCGTCGATGAACGATGCTTCCGGGGTGACCTGCTCGGCGTTGACGCCCAACTGCTCAACGATGATCTCTTTGACCCGCTCTTCGAGTTTGCTAGCCATTGTACTCTCTCCTTGACCTAGTTTCCCTTGTTACAGCTACGGCCCGAGCCGTGCCAATCACATTACATAACCATGCCGCCATTCACACTCAGCACTTGACCAGTCACGTACGAGGCTTCATCTGAAGCCAGGAACGTCACGGCTTTAGCGATATCCGACGGCTCGCCGAAGCGGGCCAGGGGAATATTCGCAAGCATCTTGTCTCGCACTTCCTGCGAAAGGGCATCCGTCATCTTTGACGAAATGAATCCCGGCGCAATCGCATTCACCCGTACGCCACGTGACGCCAATTCCTTGGCCGTGGATTTGGTCAGCGCGATCACACCGGCCTTCGAAGCCGCATAATTGCTCTGTCCGGCATTGCCGATCAGGCCGATCACAGAGGCGATATTGACTATCGCACCGCTGCGCTGCTTCATCATGTACTTAGCCACGGCGCGCGAGAACAGGAACGTTCCCTTTAAGTTCACGCGCAAAACCGCGTCCCAATCGTCATCCGACATACGCACCAAAAGCGTATCTTTGGTGATACCGGCATTGTTGACCATAATGTCCACCTTGCCGAACACCTTGATCACTTCGGTAATGCACGCGTTGACGGCCCCGCCATCCCCGACGTCCACCGCCAATGGCAGAGCCTTACGGCCCAACCCCTGAACAGCGGACACCGTGTCGGCGAGCCACTCGACCTGCAAATCACAAACCGCCACATCCGCCCCTTGGCTCGCAAGACTCTCGGCGATTGCCCGCCCGATGCCGCGCGCCGCGCCTGTCACAACAGCCACTTTGCCATCAAAAATTCCCATTGCTCGCTCCTTTTCGTTTTCAGGCAGGTGTCAACCCCGCCCATTCATTAACCGGCCAACGCTTGCGCGGCCTGATCCAAGGACGGCACGTCCTGAATACTGAACGTGTTCACACTCTTGTCGATACGCCGGATAAGTCCCGAAAGCACCTTGCCGGGGCCGAACTCAACAAAATTCGTTGCGCCCGCGCCGATCGCGGTCCTGACGCAATCGCACCACCGCACCGATTCGGTCACCTGGCGCAGCATCGCGTCTTTGATTGCCGCAGGGTCGCTGCTGTGAAGCGCGCCGCTCACATTCGCCAGCACGGGCATCTGCGGCGGCTGAAACGTCACGCCGTCGATCACCGCGGCCAGTTTGGCACGGGCCGAACCCATCAACGGAGAATGAAACGCGCCGGCCACATTCAGCACGATCGCTTTCACGCCCATTTCTCCCGCGACCTGCGCAGCCGTCGCCACGCCCGTCTTGAGTCCGGACAGCACAACCTGCGAATCGGAATTGATGTTGGCAACGGAAATGCCCGCCTTGTCACAAATGGTTTTAAGCTGGTCCCCGGTCGCGCCCATGATACTGACCATACCACTCGCCTGCTCCTCGCAGGCCTGCTGCATGAAGCGGCCGCGCGCCTCAAGCACCTTCAGAGCCGATTCAAAACTCAAAACGCCCGCCACATGCAACGCCGTCCATTCGCCCAGACTCAATCCCGCGGCCATTTTAAACGACACGCCCGGACACCGTTTCTGGAACGCGCGGAAGGCCGCCACGCTCACCGTAAAAATCGCGGGCTGACAAATGTTGGATTTCGTCAATTCTTCCGCCGGGCCCTCGAAGCAGACCTTCGCCAAATCGAAGCCGAGCACCGCATTGGCGCATGTAAACAGCGCCTCAATCCCGGTGTCTGCCGAAAGATCCTTGCCCATACCGGGCACCTGGGCTCCTTGGCCCGCAAAAACACAAACGTTATCACTCATTCGAGTCTCCTCTTTCTTCATATCATAACGCCCACACGACCCAACCGGGGCGTTTAAGGTCGCGCAGTTTGACATATTTACAAAAAATGTCAAACTCAAACCTGTTCTCCAAAAAAGGAGAGGTTAGATTACCACATGGCGAAACTCAAAGCGACAGGAAAAACAAACGCCGCCGGTCTTCTATTCGGCGCCTCCCGTCGGCTCCATCGCCGCGATCCGCCGGGCGATCTCGTCCGACAGGTTGCAGGAAGCCGCGGCGGCCCCCGCGATGATGGCGTGGAAAATCGCGCGATAGGTGGAAGACCCGTGCGTGATGATCACCGCCCCCGGCACTCCGAGCAAAGGCGCACCGCCGTAAATCTCAGGATCCATACGGTGTTTGAGCGTCTGCAATGCGCCTTTCAGCAACAGCGCTCCGAACATGCGGACCGGATGCCGGAAAAATTCCTTTTTCATCCAATAGCCGACGGCATGCGCCACGCTTTCGGTTGTCTTGAGCACCACGTTGCCGACAAAGCCATCGCACACCACCACATCCGTTTTCCCCAAGAACAGGTCGTGCCCCTCCACATTGCCGCGGAATTTCACATCCGTCTTCTGGATCAGGTGAAAGGCTTTTTTGGTCATCTCATTGCCTTTGCAGTCCTCGGTGCCGATGCTGAGCAGACCGACCACCGGCTCGGTACGTTTGAGCACCGCCGTGGAGTACGCGCTCCCCATCACCGCAAACTGGGCCAGCCACGTCTCGTGACAATCCGTGTTCGCACCCGCGTCGAGCAAAAGCAGCGGACGCTTGGGCTGCCGGGTCGGCAACACCGTCGCGATCGCGGGACGGATCACGCCGGGCGTACGGCCCAACCCGAATACGGCCGCCGCCGCAACGGCGCCGGAATTGCCCGCCGAGACCATCGCATCCGCCTCCTTGCGCTTCACAAGATCCATGCAGATGTTGATCGAGCACAGCTTTTTTTTACGAACCGCCGTGGCCGGCGACTCGTCCATAGCGATCACCTCCGGCGCATGAATGATCTTGAGACGACGGAGGTCCGCCTTGGGGTATTTCGTCAACTCCGCGCGTATCGCGGTCTCATCCCCGACCAACAGAATACAGGAGATGTCTTTCAACTTGAGGGAAGCTTCCACAGCACCATGCACGATCTCGTGCGGCGCATGATCGCCCCCCATCACATCGAGCGCAATCCGCATCGTCAGTCCTTCGTTTCGTTCTGAATCACACAAAGGGTTTCCGCCGACGGCGGAAACCCCCTGAAACAGTCACTTGTATAACTCGGCTACTAGACGACGTGTCTATTCCGCAACAGTCATCACTTTGCGGCCCTTGTACATGCCACAGGAGGGGCACACATGATGCGTCTGCTGCGATGCGCCGCAGCTCGGGCACGTCTGCACCTGGGCGAGTTCCGCCTTGTCGTGCCCCTTACGCTGATTCTTGCGCATTTTGGACTTTTTCCGTTTTGGTACGGCCATTTTCTTTCTCTCCTTACTTCTCTACACAGCGTTCGCGTGGTGTGCGCGACGCAACCACATTCATTTCAGCGCATCCAGCGCCGACCAGCGATTGTCTTTACCATTTTTACGGCATTTACACGCCGCCACATTCAGATTTGTCCCACACGCCATGCATAGCCCTTGGCAGTCTTCGCGACAAACCGGATGCCGGGGAAGGGCAAGAATGATAGCTTCACGGACTTCTGCGGTCAAGTCCAGGAACTCATCCAGCGTATTTATTTCCGCCGAATAGATAAAATCGGGTTCCGCCGTTTCCGTCTCAAAAGTCACGGCGCACCGCGAACAGACGCACTGCAAACGCTGTCTCACCTCCCCGCGCACAAGCAGTTCATCCCCTATCGGCTCCGCCTTCAGCGAATAGGCCATGCCGCCCACCGGCGTCACGAACTCGCTCTCGCCGAGCTCTAACAGTCCCGGCGCGGTCTCGCCCTTATACCAGTCGCCGCCCTTGTCGAGGCGGGCGACATCAACGATCAAACGCCCCTGTGTTTCCAACGCCACCTCCTGACCGGACATGCTGTTCCGGATGACTGTGCATATGGGCTTCAAGATATTTTTGAACGGGTTTTGGCACGAACAGACTCGTGTCACCGCCATAACGCGCGATCTCGCGAATCGTGCTTGCCGTCACGTAACTGTAGTTTTCGTTCGGCATCATAAACAGCGTCTCAATCTCCGACGCCAGCTTACGGTTTGTCAGAGCCATCTGAAACTCATACTCGAAATCCGAATAGACGCGCAATCCGCGCACCACCACACCGACCTGGTGCTGACGGCAGTAGTCCACCAACAGACAATCCAGCCGATCGATGGTGATGTTCGTTATACCCGCCTCGTCCACACTTTCACGAATCATCGCCATACGCGCATGCAGATCAAACATGCCCGTGGCCTTGGTCGACACGCCGGCCACCACGACAATCACCCGGTCGAACAGCAACGCGCTACGCCGCAGCAGATCGAAATGGCCTAGCGTCAGAGG
>CAZTDL010000172.1:0-8248 GCA_964612775.1 uncultured Lentisphaeraceae bacterium | reverse complement strand
TCTCACACCCACCCCTGTCAAACCGACACGCACAGGTCAGTGAAACGGGGATGCGACCGACCGAAGCGCGGTAAAAATCCGGCATGGCGCGGCGGAGCGTTTTCTGCTATCCTTTTCGCTCTTATTTTCAAGGAATAAAACTCATGCAGCTGTATCGTTCTCACACGTGCAACCAACTCCGCGCAAGCGACGCGGGCGCAACCGCAAAACTCTCGGGGTGGATTTTTCGCGTCCGCGATCACGGAGGCATCCTTTTCATCGATCTCCGCGATCATTACGGCATCACACAGGTTGTGGTCCATCCCAGTCGTTCGTTTTTCGAGGCGTTGAGTAAAGCCAAGCTCGAGACCGTCATTACGGTTGTTGGCGAAGTCACCCTGCGTGAGCCCTCGACCATCAATCCGGAATTGCCCTCCGGCGAGGTAGAGCTTGTCGCGAACGAGTGTATCATTGAGGCCGCATCCGAGCAGACGCCTCTTTATTTGCCCGGCGACGAAGACGAGGCGGAGGATCTGCGCCTGAAATACCGTTTTCTCGACCTGCGGCGCGAACGCATACACAACAACATCCTGTTGCGGTCAAAAGTCATTTCATACCTCCGCAAGGCTATGGAAAACCACGGATTTAACGAGTATCAGACCCCGATCCTAACCTGCAGTTCTCCCGAGGGCGCCCGCGATTATCTCGTGCCCAGCCGCGTGCACCACGGCAAGTTCTACGCGTTGCCGCAAGCGCCGCAGCTCTTCAAGCAGCTCCTGATGGTCGCGGGCTTCGACCGTTATTTTCAGATCGCCCCGTGCTTCCGCGATGAGGACGCGCGCGCTGACCGTTCGCCGGGCGAATTCTATCAGCTCGACATCGAAATGTCCTTCGTGACGCAAGAAGACATCTTCGCCGTCGTCGAAGATGTGGTCTCCAGCACGTTTAAGACCTTTTCGAAAAAAGACGTGGGAACCACGCCCTGGATTCGTATTCCCTACCGCGAGTCGATGCTTAAGTACGGATGCGACAAACCCGACCTGCGTATCCCGATCGAGATTTTCGATTGTTCCGAGCTCTTCAAAAGTTCCGGTTTTAACGCGTTCGCCGCCGCCGTCAAAGCCGGCTCCGCGGTTCGCGCCGTTCCTGTTAAAGGCATCAAGGATAACCCGCGCAGCTTCTTCGACAAGCTGGTGGAGCACGCGAAATCGCTCGGCTCCAAGGGCCTCGCCTATCTCATCTGGGACGGCGACACCGTCAAGGGTCCGATTCAGAAGTTTCTCACGCCGGAAGAGATGGGCGCACTCGCCAAGATGGGTGACGTCAAAGACGGCGACGTGATTTTCTTCCTCTGCGATGAGGCAGGCAAAGCCGCGAAAATGGCCGGCGATATCCGCATCAAACTCGGACGCGACCTTGACCTGATCGACAAAAACATCTTCAAGTTCTGTTGGATCGTGGACTTCCCGATGTTTGAGAAGGATCCGGAGACCGGCGCGGTGATCTTCTCGCACAACCCGTTCTCCATGCCGCAGGGCGGTATGGACGCGTTGCTCAACAAGGATCCGCTCGATATCCTGGCCTATCAATACGATGTGGTCTGTAACGGCATTGAACTGTCCAGCGGCGCGATCCGAAACCACCTGCCCGAGATCATGTACAAGGCGTTTGAAATCGCGGGCTATGGCAAAGAAGTCGTCGAAGACAAGTTTTCTTGCCTCCTCAACGCCTTCCGGTACGGCGCGCCGCCGCACGGCGGCATCGCCCCCGGTGTCGACCGCATGGTCATGTTGCTCGCCGGAGAGGACAACATCCGCGAGGTTATCGCCTTCCCGATGAATCAGAAGGCGCAGGATCTGATGATGAACGCGCCTTCGCAGGTCACCGAGAAACAGCTCCGCGAACTTCATATCAAAATCCGAGGACACGAAGGCCTGGCCAACGGTTAAAAAACGATGAGCGCGAAAAAGGTCCCGTCGCACCAAGCGACGGGACCTTTTTTGTTTTCCCATGCAGAAGCACGGAAGGACTATGCCCTCATCCCGTCATGCGCGCGAAAACGCGTTTGCGCCAACTCAGCAAAGACCGTACCGGTTTTCCCGTAGTTCACATACGGATCGATTGAGATGCCGCCGCGCGACACAAATCGGCCCAACACCTCGATATATTTGGGATCCATCAGCGCACGCAGATCTTTCAAGATGATGTTCACGCAGTCCTCATGAAAATCGCCATGATTCCGAAAACTGAAAAGATAAAGTTTAAGCGACTTGCTCTCCACCATCCGCACATCAGGCACATACTGAATCGTGATCGTCGCGAAATCCGGCTGTCCCGTAACCGGGCAGAGCGAGGTGAATTCGGGGCAGGTGAAGGTCACCCAATAATCCGTGTCGCGATGCTTGTTGACAAACGTCTCCAAGACCGAAGGATCATACCGATCGGCATAAACCGTCTTTTTGTTGCCCAACCGGGTCACGCCCTTTAATTCGCTTTTTGCACGGCTCATCGTATACTCCATTTTTCAGTCCGACGACTAAATTCTCCGGCACGCATTATCACGTTTCGGTCCGGCCATTTCAATGGCTTTCTCGGGACACCCCGTCGATCATCGGTGAATAGCGTATCGGTTTCAGCGATTTCGTCTGATTCAGCACGCGTTATCAGCGCAACGGCCATTGCCGGCGCCGGGCAACAAGTGACGGATGCCTTTAGCTGCCCGAATCGACAGGGGACGGTTGCAAACGTCGGACAGGATTTATACAATCGACGTGTCAGAATCGATTGGAATCGACATGCGCTTGGACGATGTCGCTAAGCGCGACAAACGAGGAATACAGGGATGAGCAGAACGTTGACAATTTGGGGAGCGGCGCTTTTGTCGGGCATTCTGAATGCGTCACAAACGGAGACGCAATACCTTTCCGGACACGGTAAAGACGATGCCGTCGCTTGGGACTTCCTTTGCACGGGGGGCATGCGCAGCAACACATGGACCACCATTCCCGTTCCGTCATGCTGGGAACAAGAGGGATTCGGCGCGTACGGATATCAGATAGACCCCGTCGAAGAGAAAGGCCGATACCGTCACCGTTTCTCAATCCCCGAGAACTGGAAAGGCAAGGTGATCCAGATCGTGTTTGAAGGCGTGATGACCGACACGGAGGTGTGGTTGAACGGCCTGTCGGCGGGGCAGAAACATCAAGGCGGATTCTATCGCTTTACCTACGACGTCACGCGAATCGTGAATCCCGGCACGACAAACCTGCTGGAGGTGACGGTCGCCAAACGTTCCGCGAACGAAGGTGTCAATCGTGCCGAACGCACAGGTGATTATTGGAACTTCGGAGGCATCTTCCGCCCCGTCTATCTGGAAGCGCTACCGCCAACGTTTATCGAACGAACGGCCCTCGATGCGCGAGCTGACGGCTCATTCGAACTTGCGGTTCATCTCGGCGGTCACCCAACCCGGACAGAGCGCGTGAGCGCCGTCATCGAAGGTCTTGATTCGACGATGGAGGCCGCCGCCGATCCGTCTACGCGTAAAGCCGTGCTGCGGACACAGGTCCGCAATCAGAAGAACTGGACCGCCGAGACGCCACACCTCTATCAGGTCAAAATCGTCCTCACCTCAGACGGAAAACCGACACATGAAGCCGTTCAGCGCTTCGGGTTCCGCACCGTCGAAGTGCGCGAGGGTAAAGGCTTGTTCGTGAATGGGCAACGCGTGCTTCTGAAGGGAGCGTGCCGCCACTCTTTCTGGCCCGAATCGGCGCGCACGCTGAGCGAAGCGATCAGCCGAGCGGATGTGGCGCTGATGAAGGAGATGAACATGAATGCCGTGCGCATGTCGCATTACCCGCCCGACTCTCATTTTCTCGATGCCTGTGATGAAATGGGCCTCTATGTACTGAACGAGCTATCGGGATGGCAACAGCCTCACGATACCGCGGTTGGTGAAAAACTGGTCCGGGAAATGATCACGCGCGACGTCAATCATCCCTGCATCGTGCTGTGGGACAACGGTAACGAAGGCGGCTGGAACACGGACCTCGACGACGACTTTGCGGTATGGGACCCGCAGAAACGTCACGTCATACATCCGTGGGCGGTATCGCAGGGTATCGACGCCTCGCATTACAAAAATTATGAATCCGTAAAGAAATCGTGCGCGGGGCCCACCGTCTACATGCCGACCGAGTTCCTTCATGCGCTCTACGACGGCGGCGGCGGCGCCGGGTTGGACGACTACTGGGAGATCATGCGCACGTCACCCGTAAGCGCCGGAGGTTTCATCTGGGCACTCGTGGATGAAGGCGTGGCCCGCACCGATCAGGGCGGCAAGATCGATGTGCACGGCAACAGAGCCCCGGACGGGTTGGTTGGGCCGCACCGCGAGCGCGAAGGCAGTTTCAACACGGTGAGGGAAATATGGTGCCCCGTGCAGATACGGGGCGATACGTTACCGACACTGACCGTCGAGAACCGCTACGACTTCACAGACCTCGGCCAATGCCGGTTCGACTGGGCGCTCGCCCGCTTCCCCCTGCCGCAAGAGACCGGGGCAGGGCACGCGATCATAGCGCACGGCACAATGCCGGGGCCGGAGGTGAAGCCGCACGCCAAAGGCTCCTTCCAATTGGTTTTGCCTGCGGACCGGCACGATGCCGATGCGTTGTTTGTGACGGCGCGCGATCCTGCCGGCCATGAACTGTGGACATGGTCTTGGCTCCTGCAGCCGCGCGCTTCGCTGCTCGCCCGCGCGATGAGGCCCGAAGCGATACCGCCGGTGCGCATAGAAGAGGCGGACGGGAAACTCAAGGTGACGGCCGGCACGCTCATGATCGCATTCAACACGTCCGACGGCATGCTGTCGTCGGCAACCGTCAGATCGAAACCCATCTCTCTCACGAACGGTCCTCGATTCGTAGCGAGTGCCACGCAGAAAATCAAGACCGCGCCGACCAAGGGGCAGAAACCTAAAAGCGTGACCGCCATGCTCGACCTGAAAGGCCAAAGCAAATTGACGAGTCAGAATCATCGCATGCAGGATTCCGACGCGGTCATTGACGCCACCTTTGACGGGCCCCTGCAATCAACGCGATGGACGGTCCACCCGAACGGCTGGATCAGATTAGACTACACCTATCGATTGGATCAGGCTTGCGATCTCTGCGGCATCCAATTCGATTATCCTGCGCAACATATGAAGTCGGTACGATGGCTAGGTAAAGGACCTTACCGCGTCTGGAAAAACAGACTCAAAGGAACCTGCTGGGACGTATGGCAAAACACATACAACAACGGCCGGCCGGGCGAGAGTTGGAACTACCCGGAGTTCAAGGGATACTTCGGGGACTGGCTGTGGGCGTCGTTTGAGACAAACCAAGGCAGAATTACGGCGATGACCGGGGCCGAGCACGCTTACCTCGGCATTTACCGTCCCAACGAGGGACACGACGCCGCCCACACGAAACTATACACATCCGAAACGGGACTCGCTTTCCTCGATGCGATTCCGCCGATCGGCACCAAGTTTTCCGATGCGAACCAATACGGTCCGCAGTCCCAGCCCAATCCGGCGCCAGGCATCTGCACAAAAACGGTTTATCTTCGGCTTGATTAGGAGAATGGCGCGTATCGTCCCCCGCTCCGGATCGGCAAGATACGGAAAAGTCATTTTTCATGAAAACCGATCGGGGATCTATGCCGTTTTTTGTGACACCGTAAAATGGGTTATGTTAAAATCTTTGCCTTTTAGGAGACGCTATGAATGTCAAACATGCCTTTCTGTTTCTGTCCATGGTCCTGTCCTCTTTCGTCTTTTGGAACGGGTGCGCCACTTCGCGTGTGATCGAAAACACGCGCGTGCCTGAAATCGTCATCGACGAGCACGGCACAATCACCTTCAACAACAAGCGGGTCGAAATCAAAAAACTCGCGGCTGCCGTCAAGTCCGCCGGGATCACGCGTAAACAAGAGGTCAACATTCTCGTCCCCGACAAGTTTGACAATGCGTTGAGAAAATCCATCTATGCCAAAATGGTCCATGGCGGCTATACCCGCACCATCTTCGTCACCAGCCGTAAAGCGACGGCAACGGTGCATGAAAAGAAGTGACGATGCCAGTCATCCCCCACACACATCGTAAAATCGGACTCGCTCTCGGCAGCGGCGGCGCACGCGGCTGGGCGCACGTTGGCGTACTGCAGCGTCTGAACAGCCTAGGCATCCCGATCCACTGTGTCGCAGGCACCAGTATCGGGTCCGTTGTCGGCGCGCTCTATGCTTCCGACAGCCTCGAAACCCTGGAGGACCTGGCCACACAACTCGACTGGCGGCACGCCACGCGCCTCTTTCTCGAAGTCAACTTTCCCCGTTCAGGCCTTCTCAGCGGCAAGAATTTCATGAGCCTTTTGCACAATGTGATTCCCGTTCACGCGATCAGCGCACTGAAGATTCCTTTCGCGGCTGTCGCCACCGACATTCAAACCGAAAAGGAAGTCGTCTTGAGCTCGGGCAGCATTTTCGACGCCCTGCGCGCGAGCATCGCCATTCCCGGCATCTTCACCCCGATGCGCCTCCAGGGAAGAAATCTTGTGGACGGCGGTCTCGTGAACCCTCTTCCCGTCTCCGTCTGCCGCGCCATGGGCGCCGACTTTGTGATCGCCGTAGACATCAATCTGCGTTCAGCGCCTCTGAGCAAACGCAAACAGGCCAAAAGAATATCCGCGCCAGCCGAGCCTTCGCAGCGAATGGAGCATCTCATCGCCAATATCGGCAAGCTCATGCCCCAATTGCAAACGCCGATGGAGGAGGCGGTCAAACGTTGGACCCAACCGCAGAAAAAAGACACTGCGGAACTTTCCATTTTTGACGTGCTCACCCGTTCTTTCCGCCTGATCGAAAACCAGATCACCCGTCACCAGCTCGCCATCAACCCGCCGGATATTCTTATCCAGCCTGAAGTCGGCCATATCATGACGCTGGAATTTCACCGCGGACCTGAGACCATCGCCGCAGGCGCACGCGCCGTGAACGAGGCCCTACCCCAACTGCTCCAACTCCTAACGCCCAACGCCTAATGTCGCCCTTTCCTGCCATGCCTCTACAACGCATCGAACAGCTTCGAGAAGAAATTCGACGCCACGACCGTCTCTATTATGTCGAGGCCCGCCCCGAAATCGGCGACGCCGATTACGACGCGCTTTACCGTGAACTCGAGACGCTCGAACGCGAGCACCCCGAATCGGTCACCCCCGACTCACCCACCCAACGTGTCGGCGGCGCGCCTCTTGCCGCCTTCCGTCAGGTGCGTCACGCCCCGCCCATGATGAGCCTCGACAAAACCCACTCGCGTGACGACCTCATTGACTTCGACACCTTTCTCCGCCGCCAGCTTCCCGATGAAGTCTGGGACTATGTGGTCGAGCCCAAAGTTGACGGCGTCGCATTCTCCTTGCTCTATGAGCGGGGCGTCCTGACACGCGCCGCCACACGCGGCAACGGCGAGATCGGCGATGACATCACCGCGAACGTCAAGACCATCCGCTCGATCCCCCTCGCGCTTTCCGGCGCGCCCGACCTATTCGAGGCGCGTGGCGAAGTCTATATGACCCGCGAGGGATTCGTCGAACTGAACCGGCGCGAAGAAGAGGCCGGACGCGAGCCTTTCATGAATCCGCGTAACGCCGCGGCCGGCTCGCTCAAGCAGCTCGATCCGCGCGAGGTGGCTCGCCGCCCTCTCGACGCCGTGATCTATGCGGCGGGCACAATCAAAGGCATCGATTTCCCATCACATGGCGGCATGCTCAAACGCTTCGCTGACTGGGGCTTCAAAACACCGCCGTGGCAGCGCCTCTGCGTGGACATCCACGCCGTACTCGCCGCCATCGATGAGCTTCAAACGCTGCGTCATGCATTCCCCTTTGAGATGGATGGGGCGGTCGTCAAAGTCAATCGGCGCGATCTCTATGACCGCCTCGGCAACACGGCTAAATCACCGCGCTGGGCCCGCGCCTTTAAATATGAGCCGGAACGCGCCGAAACCCGCATCTGGAAAATCACCGTGCAGGTCGGGCGTACCGGCGTGCTCACGCCCGTTGCGGAGCTCGACCCCGTTTTACTGGCAGGTTCAGAGGTCGCGCGCGCCACGCTGCACAACGCCGATGAGATCGCCCGGAAGGACATTCGGATCGGCGACCGCGTCTGGGTCGTCAAAGCCGGCGACGTCATTCCCGCCATCGAAAGCGTCCTCACGGACAAGAGG
>CAZTDL010000171.1:0-8264 GCA_964612775.1 uncultured Lentisphaeraceae bacterium | reverse complement strand
CGGGTCAACCGACTCAACGGCATGCACCAGGACGGGGCGACCGGACTCGCGTTCCTGCGCCGCGACGGATTTGTATCGATGGAGGCGGAGAGCGAAGCGGGTACATTGACAACGCGTCCTGTGACATTCTCGGGGACTCGGGTGTTCGTCAACGCCGCCATGAGCAAAGGGGCGTTGCGCGTGGAGATCCTTGATGAACAGGGGAACGTGATTTCGCCGTTTACGTTCGAGAACTGCATAACGGTCTCGTCGGACGGCACGCTGGAGCCTGTGACGTGGAAAGGAGCAGAAGGCGTGGAAGCGTTGTGCGGCCGCCCCGTGAGGTTCCGTTTCAGTCTGCGGCAGGGAGCGATGTACGCGTTCTGGGTGAGCCGCGACGCGACGGGGCGGAGCGACGGTTATGTCGCGGGCGGCGGGCCGGGGTTCACCGGACCGACCGATACCGTGGGCCGTGCGGCTCTGGAGGCCGAAAAACAATTGAATGTGCGACTTTAGAAAGGATGCAATGCGAATGCTGAAAAAAACTTTACGGGGGGTGGTGCCGCCGATGGTCACCCCTCTGTTGAATAATGACACGCTAGATGTGAAGGGAACGGAACGACTGGTGGATCACCTGCTCAAAGGAGAGGTTGCAGGACTGTTTCTTTTGGGGACAACCGGCGAGGGGACGAATCTCAGTCCCGTGTTGCGCGACGAACTGGTTTCACGCGTTTGCAGTCAGGTGGCCGGACGCGTTCCGGTGCTGGTGGGCGTAAGCGACACGGATTTTTCGGAAAGCCTGCGTTTGGCGAAACGGGCGGCGGAGCTGGGGGCTTCGGCCGTGGTCGCCGCCGCGCCTTTTTATTTTGCGCTGGGCCAGATGGAATTGGTCGCGTACTATACGCGGTTGGCGGAGCGCCAGCCGCTGCCCGTCTTTCTGTACAATATGCCGTCCCACGTAAAGGTGATGTTGGACATCGAGACCGTGCGCGTTTTGGCGCGTAATCCGAAAATCTTCGGGATCAAAGACAGCTCTGCGAATATCGCCTATTTCAACAACATCCGACGGATTAAAAATGAACGCGCGTCATTCTCCGTATTTATGGGGCCGGACGAGGCGTTGGGCGAGGCTGTTCTGCTGGGTGCGGATGGCGGCGTATGCAGCGGGGCGAACCTTTTTCCGCGACTTTTCGTCGATCTGTGGCGTGCGGCGCAGGCGTGCAATATCGACCGCGTCCGGGAGCTTCAGGAACGCGTGCTGAGGGTTGACGAGGCGGTTTATACCATGGGGCGCGACGCGACGAGGTATGTGAAGGGACTGAAATGCGCGCTGAATCTGATGGGGATTTGTGACGACGCGATGACGGAACCGTTCGACCGCTTCGCCCCGCCGGAACGGACGATTATCCGTGAACGGTTGATGGGCCTAGGGGTCGGCGGGTTGAACGAGTAGGTTCCTGACCGATGCGGGAGGGACGCGCGTTTGCGCGTTTGGAATGACGATGCGTTTGCCATTGATCGATCTGATCGTCTTCGCCGCCTATCTCGCAGGGGTGACGCTGTTCGGCTGTTCGTTCTATTTCAGAAAAGAAACGGAACGGGCAAACGCCTTCACGTCCGGCGCGGGGCATCTGCCCGCGTGGGCGGTGGGGATGTCGATTTTCGCGACGTTCGTCAGCAGCATCAGCTTTCTGGGACTGCCGGCGAAAGCGTATGCGGGCAACTGGAACGCGTTCGTGTACAGCCTGACGATCCCTGCGGCCTCGTGGATGGCCGTGCGGTTTTTCGTACCGCTCTACCGCAGCTTGAACAGCATTTCCGCCTACAGTTTTCTGGAGACGCGTTTCGGGCCGTGGGCACGCATGTATGCGTCGCTCTGCTATCTGGTATCTCAAGTCGCGCGCATGGGCACGATCATGTATCTGTTGGCGCTTCCCATGAACGCGTTGCTCGGCTGGTCGGTGCCTCTGATTATTCTGATCACCGGCGCCGGAGTGATGCTCTATTCAATGATGGGAGGCATTCAGGCGGTTGTCTGGACCGATGCGGTGCAGGGCCTTATTCTGATCGCGGGCACGCTGATGTGTTTAGGTGTTCTGCTCTTTACCATGCCCGACGGGATCGGTCATGCCTGGGAAAACGCGGTCTCCGCGCATAAATTCGACTTGGGCGGTTGGAGCTTGACGGATTGGGGCGGCGAGACGTTTTGGGTTTGCTTCGCGTACGGCGTTTTCGTCAATCTTCAGAACTACGGCATCGACCAGAACTACATCCAACGCTATATGACCGCGCGCAGTCGCCGCGATGCCATTCGTTCGACGCTTTTCGGGTCGTTGCTCTATGTGCCTGTATCGTTCCTCTTTTTCGCCATCGGCACGGCGCTGTTCGCTTATTACGGCGCTCGTCCGGATTTGTTGCCGTCCGAGGTTGCGGCGCATCCCGATCAGATTCTGCCGTATTTTATCGTCAACGGGTTGCCCGCGGGGTTGACGGGATTGCTGATCGCGGCCATTTTCGCGGCGGGCATGAGCACGGTTTCGACGAGTCTTAACAGCGGGGCGACCATTCTGCTGGAGGACTATTACAAGCGATATGTGAATCCCAAGGCCAGCGACGCGCATGCGATGCGTGTGCTGCGGGGCGGAACGTTGGCGCTGGCTGTGTTGGGTGTGGGTTGCGCTCTGGCGCTGATGCGCGTTCGGAGCGCATTGGACGCGTATTGGGCTCTGCAGTCGGTTTTCAGCGGCGGGATGTTAGGCCTTTTTCTGCTGGGTTATTTTTCGAAAAAGGCGCGTAATCCTGAAGCTGCCTCGGGTGTGGTGCTCGGGTTGCTGGTGATCGCGTGGATCAGTATTTTTCAGAAACGCTGGCCGTTGCCGGTGGCATTGCACACCAATCTTTCTATCGTCGTGGGAACAACCACAATTTTCGTGACAGGGTTTGTCTTGGCGGCTCTGTTTCGGGAGAAAAATGCGGCTGAAGGCGAGGCCGCTGATTCTGAAAGGTAATGACCGGCGTTCGTCGTGCCGCTGATGCTGTCGCTTGCGATGGATTATTCCGATGTCGGAACGCGCGTGGCATTGACCGGTCAGAATGAGGTTGCGGTCCGGACGTACTCTGTTACCATTTGACACAGGCGCGTAAAATGGATGGGGTACATGAACGGGAGGCGTATGCTGTCATTCGGATTGCTGTGTCTGTTGCTGGGTGTGGGATATGCGGTGCGCCGCAAGATGACTGTTCTGCAGCGGCTCTATCTTCCGGCGAGCGTCATCGCCGGTCTGATCGGGCTTATGGTGTTTCAGGCTGTCCCTTTGCCTGCCGCTGTGGCCGAGAGCTGGAAAGGGCTGCCGGGACTGTTGATTAACGTGGTGTTCGCATGCCTGTTTCTGGGGGTGGAGATTCCCGCATTTTCCCGCGTGTGGCGGAGCGCCAGCCGGCAATTGGCTTACGGACAGATTGTGGCATGGGGACAGTATGTCGTCGGGTGTGCGTTGACCCTGCTGCTGCTGAAACCGCTCTTCGGCCAGCCGGATATCTTCGCGGGCATCATGCCGGTCGGCTTTGAGGGGGGGCATGGTACGGCTGCTGGCTTGGGGCCTGTTTTCGACAAACTCGGGTATCCGGAGATGAAAGACTTTGCGTTGGCGAGCGCGACCGGCGGGATTCTTTCCGCCATCGTGGTGGGTATGGCGCTCGTGAACTGGGCGGTGCGTAAGGGATACGTCCAGCGGAAGGTGTTGCCGAAAGGGATGCGGATTGAGGATCTCAGCGGGATCATCCCCGTGGCTGAGCGTCCGGTCGCGGGCCGTCTGTCGGTGAAGAGCGATGTGATCGAATCTCTCTCTCTTCAGCTGGCGTTTGTGGGCGTGGCCATTCTTTTCGGCTGGCTGATGAAGCAGGGGCTTTTGAAAATCGGCGCGTACCTGCCCGGCCGAGGTTCGGAGATGTTCGGGAGCTTTCCGCTGTTCCCGCTTTGCATGCTGGGCGGGGTTGCGGTGCAACTGTTGGCCGACAGGTTCGATCCGCACGAGCATATGGATCAGGGCCTGATGCTGCGCATCCAGAATTGCGCGCTCGACTTTTTGGTGGTCGCGGCGATTGCGACGATTCGTTTGGATGTGGTTGCGAAAGGTTGGATGCCGCTGGCGATCCTGATTGCGGCGGGTATCGGATGGAACGTGTTTTGTCTGCTCGTGTTAGCCCGACGCGCCTTTTGCGACGCGTGGTTCGAACGATCGATCGCCGAGATGGGACAGTCGATGGGGGTGACGGCGACCGGGCTTTTGTTGTTGCGGGTCGTGGATCCCGATTGTAAAACCCGTGCGGCGGAGGCATTCGCGTGCAAGCAACTGCTTCACGAACCGTTCATGGGAGGGGGGCTTTGGACCGGAACGGCGATTCCGCTGTCGGCTCTTTGGGGGGGGCTGGCCGATCTTCGGCATCGCCTTGGCCGCAGTGATAATCTGGCTGGCGTTTTTGGGATTGATGAACCGGCGGGACGCGATGCGATCATAACTGTGGCAAAGGGGGACACATGAATCTGCAATGGTGGCAAAGTATGCCGCTTCTCGCGCTAGGAACGTATGCGGTCTTTTGTCTGTCCGTGGCCCTTTGGCAGAATCGGCTTCTGTATTATCCGCAGCGGTTGAGCGAAACCGCCGCACGGCAAGCTTTCGATTTTTATAAGGTCACGCGTTGGCCGGAAGCATCGGGCACAACCTATCGTGGCGTTGTTAAAAAGACGGTTCCGGAAACCTCGCTGACGAACGGCACCGTGTTGGTGTTTCACGGTAACGCGGGTGGGGCTCATGAGCGCGGATTTTACTGCGACACCCTGCAGAAGCAGGGGTGGCGTGTCATCCTTGCCGAGTATCCGGGTTACGGCGCTCGGGACGGAAAAGCCGGAGAAACAGCGTTCCGAGAAGATGGCCGCACGACTGCGCGGCTGGTGCGGCAGACCTATTCGGGGCGGCTGATCATACTCGGCGAGTCGTTGGGGAGCGGCGTCGCTGCGGCGGTGGCGGGCGATCCTGATGTGAAGGCGGATGCGGTTATCCTCGCCACACCGTGGGATAAGCTGATGTCCGTGGCCGCGTATCATTATCCTTGGTTGCCGGTCAGACTGTTTTTGCATGATCGCTATGACAGCGTGGCCTATCTCAAGGACTATGCGGGGCCCATCACCCTCCTGCTGGCGGAGGACGACGAAATCATGCCGGCGGCGAGCACGCTGGCGTTGTTCAACGGGTTGCCTTTCGCAGATCGCAAGCGTTTGGTGCGCATACCGTGCGTCGGCCACAATGAATGGTTCGGGCAAGTCTCAGATGACCAGTGGCGCGCGATTCTTGCGGTTCCTCGTTCGATGCCCGCAGTGACGACCTCTGCGCGATGAGACGGTTCAGAAAAGAACGCGCCTACCGCCGCTGTCCGGCGGATGGAAGGTCTGTTTGTAGCCCGCGTCTGTTGTCTCTTGGCTGAGTCGTGATGGACAATCCCCTTTTTTGCGGCGGGGAAGTCGCTGTCAGTATCGGCACGCGCGCGGTGATGCGATGCCGTTATCTGACCTTTCGGGTCTTCTGCTCTGGAGCCTTCCTTTTCTGAGAATTGAGCCTTGACCCCTTTTCACTGATTTCATATACTACAAATATATTGCGTATTATACAACATCATGAAAACGACACAACCGATACAGAGTCTTGACCGGGGCCTGGTGCTGCTGGAGTCCGTGGCGAACGCGCGTCGGCCCGTTTCCCTTTCCGAACTGACGCCTGTGCTGGGGGTTGACCGATCCAGCGTGTTTCGACTGGTGAACACGTTGGTGCGGCGCGGTTTTCTGGTTCAGGAAGCGGACAGTAAGCGTTACATGTTGGGATCCTCGATCTGGCGTCTGGCGTCGCTCTTCCGTTTTGAGAACGTGTTGCTTCAGGTGGCGCGGCCGCATGTGGACGCGCTTGCGGCCGATACGGGAGAGACGACGCACGTGGCGATTCGTCAAGGCGCGAAGGCCGTGCTGATCGAGCGTCAGCTCACCGCCAACGTGCTCGGCGTGACGGGCGCGGGCTTAGGGACCGCCGTGTCGCTGCACAGCACCGGCGTGGGCAAGGCGCTGATCGCCGATTTCGATCACGACCGCCTCGTTCAGTTGTTGGGTGGGGAACGGTTGCCGCGTTTCACGCGCCATACGCTCGTGTCTGCGGCGAAACTGGCCGACGCGTGCAAGGAGGGAGACGCGCGCCTGCGGGTATGCCGTGGACGACGAAGAAGAGCACGAAGGCGTACGGTGCATCGGCGCGCCGATTCGCGATGCCAGCGGGCAGATCGTGGCGGCCGTCGGCATCTCGGCACCGATCACGCGCCTGCCGCGCGAGGCGGTCAAAAAAACGGGGATGAGAGTCGCGGCGGCGGCGTCGGCGGTCAGCAGGGAACTGGGGCACGTTGCGTAAAGGACGGGGAGGCGAGAATGAGCCATCGGATGAAGGGGGCATCGCGGAGGGCTTTTTTGAAGGGAACGGCGGCGGTGGCCGCGTTTTCCATCGTGCCGCGCCATGTGTTGGGAGGAGCCGGTTTTGTCGCGCCCAGCGAAAAAGTGGCCGTCGCGATCATCGGCGCGGGCGGTATGGGCATGCGCGACGTCCAAAGCCTTTTGAACGAGCCGGAGGCGCAGATCGTCGCGGTCTGCGACGTGGCCGAACGGACGGACTTGCGCGCCTTCTGGTATCGGTGCGAGGCCGGTCGCAAGCCGGTGAAGGCGCTCATCGAGGCCCATTACGGCAAGGCAACGCCGAACTACCGGTGTGCCGAACACGAAGATTTCCGTCTCATGCTCGAAAAGGAAAAGGGTATTGATGCGGTTCTCTGCGCGACGCCCGACCACGCGCATGCCCCCGTGTCGATCGCGGCGATGCGGATGGGCAAACACGTCTATTGCGAGAAGCCGCTCGCCCACAGCGTGTGGGAGGCGCGCCTGATGGCCAAGGTCGCAAGAGAAACGGGAGTCGCCACGCAGATGGGCATTCAGGGACACTCGGGATCGGGTATCCGCATGACGTGCGAGTGGATCCGGGATAACGCGATCGGCGCGGTCCGCGAGGTCCACGCGTGGAGCGCTGCGGGCCAGTGGGCGCGGGGGCCGGGACGGCCCGCCGAAACGTCTCCCGTGCCCGCCGGACTCAATTGGGATCTGTGGCTTGGGCCGCGCGAATTTCGTCCGTACCATTCCGCCTACGCGCCGTATACGTGGCGCGGGTGGTGGGCTTTCGGGACCGGTTCTATCGGCGATATGGCGTGCCACAATATGGATCCGGCCGTGTGGGCGCTGAATTTGGCATGCCCGCTCAGCGTAGAAGCCGTCGCAACCGATGTCGACAGTGAAGTGACGTCGCTCGGCGGTATTTATACCTATCAGTTCGGTCCGCGCGGCGAACAGCCGCCCGTGAAGATGGTGTGGTACGACGGCGGTT
Source organism: uncultured Lentisphaeraceae bacterium (assembly GCA_964612775.1). Taxonomy (GTDB): domain Bacteria; phylum Verrucomicrobiota; class Kiritimatiellia; order RFP12; family UBA1067; genus DAOPZC01. The sequence continues at coordinate 822 of CAZTDL010000171.1, read as the reverse complement.
TGCGCCCGGCCGTGCCCGAAGGCGTCGATCCCGACGATCCCCGTCAGCGTTTGGGCGAGCGAGGCGACGGCATTCTGTTCGTCGGCGACAAGGGCTACATCACCTGTCCGGGTTGGGCGGGGACGCCGCGACTGCTTCCGTTGTCGCTGCATAAGGCGTACAAGCGGCCTGCGGCGACGCTGCCGCGCGTCAAAGGCCACCACGCCGATTGGCTGGCCGCGTGCAAAGGCGGTCCGGCCGCCAGCGCCAACTTCGAGTACGGCGCACGCCTGACCGAACTTGCGCTGCTGGGTAATGTGGCGCTGCGCACGGGAAAGAAGCTGTTGTGGGACGCGAAGGCCATGAAAGCGACGAATGCGCCGGAAGCCGACGCGTATCTCAAAGAGTCGTATCGCAAGGGCTGGGAACTGGCGTAGAAAAGGAAGGGGACCATGAAACGAAATAAAGAGGGAATGACGCGGCGCGGTTTTCTGGACGGAACGCTGAAAGGAGCCGCGGCCGCGGCGCTGGGCGGACGGCCCGCTTGGGGGGCGGCCGACGGGGCGGCGGGCATGAAGATCGGTTGCGGCACGGTGTGCTTGCGCAAGTTGCCCCTGAAAGAGGCGCTCGGTCGGATCAGGCGCGCGGGATACGAGTATGTCGAAACGCAGGCGACCGGGCCGTGGTGTCCGCATGTGGACGTCGAAAAGGACGACCCGCAGAAATTCCGACAGCTCGTCGGTTCCTTCGGTTTTAAGGGCGTGACCGGTCTCTGGTCGTTCCACGGCGCCATCATCCCTGACGCGAAAAGCGTCGAGGGCATCACCCGCACTCTCCTGTGGG
>CAZTDL010000170.1:0-8323 GCA_964612775.1 uncultured Lentisphaeraceae bacterium | reverse complement strand
CTTCCAGATCAGTTCTGGAGATGCGCCGAAGCGCTGTCGCACACTCGTTCCCGCGCGTTCGCCGGGAATCGTCAAACGATAGCCTTTGAGCGCCATGAACGCGAAGTGACTTTTGAAACTGCCCGGCGCGCGGTTAAGCGCCAGCAAAACAGCCTCGATGGCCGGCGTCCCGCTGCCGCACATAGGCGAGATGAAAGGCGTATTCGCATCCCAATCCGAAGCCAATATGCATCCCGCGGCCAACGTCTCCCGCATCGGCGCCGATCCCGGCAGCTTGCGGTATCCGCGCTTCGAAAGCGGTTCGCCCGTGGTGTCGATATAGACGATCAACTCGTTGTCCTGCCAATAGATGAACACGGCCGCGCCAATCGTTTCGCGTCCCGAATCAGGACGGCCGCCGCAGTGATCACGCATACGGTCGACAATGGCGTCTTTCGCCGTTAACGACGGCAAACGCGTATCGCGGATCGTATCGTTATGGACCACGCTGTTGACCGTGAAATAGCCATCCGGCTCAAGCAGATTTTCCCATTCGATCGATGCGATATCATTGTAAAAGAAACGGAGGTTTCCACACTGCGTCCGCAACAACGGAACCAACACCCGATGCGCCGTACGAAGCTGCAGGTTAAGTGTCATCATGTCGCGCATGCCGCCCCGGACCACGACGGTGTTCTCCGTGGAATCAATGATTTTGAAACCAAGGCGAAGCAACTCTTTCGTCGTCTGCGGAACAAGGCCGCGGGCGCAGGAGATGATCAGAGGATAGGTGTCTTTCCAGATATTCATAGTTCTTCATGTCAACGAGTTGTTTCTTATACCATAATCCACCCGCTGACGCAGTAGGGAAGTTGAAAACAAAACCGCAGGGAAGTCGCCCTCCCCGCGGTTTTGTCATAGGGAACGCCGGAACATCGGGCCAACCGGAACGTCGACGGAGAGTCGGTCCCGCCAGCCCGGAGGCCATAGCTCCATCAGGCTGTTTTTAGAACTCCCACCCCTGCCGGATGTACGGCTTGATCAGCGCGTCGGCGGCGGGGTTGCTGACGAACGACTGCTTACCGCTGTTCCATTCCAGCTTGCCGGGGATCCGCTGCGCGATGCAGCCGACCAGCATGCCCTCGAGCATCGGGACCGAGTGATCCACGTCCGAAGCACAGATGTCCTCGCCCTTGCAGGCGTTGACGAACTCGATGTAGTGGCCGCTCTTGTTGGGACGGAACTTCGCCGGGATAACCTCTGCGGCCAGCGCCGGATGCTTGGACATCGACTTCATCTTTTCTTCATCGGAGAACGCGATGTAGCCGTCCGCGCCGTAATCGTTGGTGCTGCAGACCATCCCCTTGTCGCCGATGATCAGGCAGCCGGTGTTCGGCACCTGGCCCAGCGTCGCCACGACCTTCGGCATGATCTCCGCGGAGGGCTTGAGGTTGCCATCGTACCAGAACAGATTGACCGCCGGTTGGCTGCCGCGCGCCGCATACGTCATTTTGACGATGCTCTTGTTCGGATAGGTCTCGTCGTTCTTGCCGTCGATCTGGATCGTTTCGGCGGAGAGCACCTTGCCGAGACGCAGACCCCGGAACGGCAGATTCATCGTATGGCAGGCCATATCGCCGAAAGCGCCTGTGCCGAAATCGTGGAAACCGCGCCACTTGAAGGCGTGGTAAACGCCCGCCTTGAACGGACGCACCGGCGCCGTGCCCAGCCAGCTGTCCCAATTGAGCGTGGCGGGAATCGGGTCAGCCCCTTCCGGGCGGGCAATGCCTTGCGGCCAAATCGGGCGGTTGGTCCACACATGCACCTCGGTCACCTTGCCGAGAATACCGGACTGCAGAAGCTCGGCGTTGCGGCGCAGACCGTTGCTGGCGCTGCCCTGGTTCCCCATCTGCGTCACGACGCCGCATTCGGTGGCGACCTTCTCGAAATAACGGGCCTCCCAAATCGTACGGACCAACGGCTTCTGGACATAGACATGGCACCCTTGCTTCATCGCGCGAATCGCGGCCGGCGCATGCGTGTGATCCGGCGTTGACACCGTCACGGCATCCAGATTCTTGCATTCGTCAAGCATCTTGCGGTAATCGCTGTAGCACTTCACCTGCGACGGATCCTTGCCGGCCTTCTGAATCTCAGCCAACGCCCTGTCAATCGGTCCGCGATCCACATCGCACAGCGCCACGATGTTCTCGCCGTTTTGGAACATGGGCATCCAGTCGCTCCAGCCCTTGCCGCCCACGCCGACCACGCCGATATTCAGCTTTCCGCCCTGCTTACAGAACTTACGCGCCGGGCGAGTCGTGCCGCACCCCCCCATCGCCAAGGCGGCAGCCGCAATTGAAGACCCCTTTACGAAATCACGCCGATTGAACCGCATCATAATGAATCATCCTCTCTAAACAAAGTTGCCCGGCCATCCCTTCCAAGAACCGGAATATGAATATGAAAAAGAAAATTCAGAATATAACAGGACGATGGATTTTGCAACCGCAAGTTAATTCGCCGGCGTCAACAAATCGTTCAGATAGAGCAATCCGATGGCACGCACGTCAAGCGTATGTCCCGCCCGATAGGAAACCACCCGCCCCACAAAACGTCCGGTATCGATCAACGCGATGGCGGCCAACAGATCCAATGTGGCGCGATGCCATGCGGGTTCCAACGCTTTGCCGCTCCCCTCTTGCACGAAGCGAGGCTCACCGTAGAACTTTTGTTTGCCGTGGATCAGGATATTGTCTGTCGTGTAACCGAGGTTTCGCGTATCAGCGAACAAGAAACCGAAGGCGCGAACCATCAGCATTTGGGAATGAGAGGCGTTCGTACGCGCAAATGCGCCGTACCGGAAGCTCTTGGGCGTGAGATCGAACACGATGCGCTGCTTGCCGATAATCGACTTGAAATCGATCGCGACGTCGAGACGAAGCTTTTTTTCGCCTTTTTCAGGCGGCAGAAAAGTCAGAAAGTCGCCGCGGTCTCCACCGAAGGTCACAGGTTCCTTCACGGTTACATACCGTGCGGGTTCGTCACGCTCGACGATACCGCATTGTTCGATCGCCTCCACCAGATCCATGCTGCTGCGATTGAACAACGGAGGATCGCCGGCGTTGGTGCTGATGACCACATCATCCACTCCCATCCCCAGACGCAGAGCGATGATGTGCTCGACCATACGAAGATAGTTATGGGGGTTGCCGCTGCGAAGCACGATGTTGCGGGCCGAAGTCCACACGTTGCGGATCGTCACATGGGTCTTCAATTGCTCCGCGAGATCGGTACGGTCGATCCACCATCCGGCCTCAGTCGACGGCTTAAACGTCAATGTGCGCTGCGCACGCCCGGAAAAAGTTCCGGGGCCCGTGACCGACCGTTCGCCGCCGAGGGTCGTGCGCCGGGGTAAATACCCCGGATCGCCTTCACACAGGTCCACGACATCGGCCGGCTGCGCATGAAACTGTTCATACGCCTGACGCACCGCTTGGGTTTCACCTAACAGAATCCGCCCGAGCGGATATGAAAAATCCATTTGTTCCCGTTCTCCCTCGTCTTACTTTGTCTCGCCCTTTTGCGACGCTTTCGCGGACTTCCCGGCTTTCATCTTCTCATATGCCGTGAGCGTCTTTCCCTCTTCGGGCTTGTCTTGGACCTTGACGCCGGCTTTGTCGAGCAGTTCCTTGAGATGCTTCACATAGGCTTCAGAACCGCCCTCCTGATAACCGGTACGCCCGAGCTCTTTTCCCTCCGCATCCAGCAGGAAGACCGTTGGATACCCGCGAACGCCATACCGTTCAGCCAACTCGCTATTCTGTTTTTTAATCTTCGAGGAAATCTTTTTTGTCCGGGGAAAATCAGCTTCGAACAGAATCAGATTGTCCGCCGCAAACTTGCCGAACGCTTTTTCATCCAACGCCTCTTTACGCAACTTCATGCACCAGCCGCACCAATCACTGCCGGTAAAAAAGGCGAAGATCGGCTGTCTGAACGTTGCGGCCTCTTTTTTGGCCGCCTCAAAATCATCGAGCCACCCCTTTGTCTTTTCGGGCACGATCTCTTTCTTCGCCCACGATTGAGCCTGTACGCACACGGTCATCAGGCAAACCAGCGTCAAACCGATCATTTTTTTCATCTCGATTCCCCTTTCCCGTTTTTTCTCACGCGCGTGACAGCCTTAACGCCAAACGCGGCAAGCCCGGATCACGCGCGCCGAATGTCACAAGAACCCCACTTTTGGCTGCGTTCGCACGCATTTGGATTTCGGCATCGTCAAGCGTTTGAACAAGTGTCACTTTAACACCTTTTTCATTCAGTTTGGAAGCCAAAACATCGCTTCCGACGCTCCGGTCGGCCGTGCCGCCCGCATCATAAACCGGCAGAAGAAAAAGCGAATCAGCCGGACGGCAGACCCTTGCGAAAACGGTTGCCAACCCGTCCAGCATCTTACGCAACGGCGCATATCCGTGCGGCCGCCAGACCGCGCAAACCCCTGCGGGAAAAGCCGCCGCCAGCGCGGTCCAGGCCGCCGCCAGTTTCTCCGGGTTATGCGCATAGTCGTCCACGACCACGGCGCCGCCGCACATCCCGATCCGCTGCAGCCGCCGCTCGATCCCGCCGAAGGTCCGCAGTGTCGCCGCCAGTTTGTCGGACGCCACCCCCAATGCCCGTGCCATCCGTACCGCATGCCACGCGTTATACACATTATGCGCACCCGGCATCGGCACCAGATAGTCGACGCCCTCGAAAGTGAAATAACCGTTCCATCCCTCCAGACGCGGATTTTCCGGCCCCCCTTCCTTTTGACGGCCATCGATCACCACGCCCGGCACGCGGGCTCTGAAGGAAGAGAAAAGCGCGAGCGTCTCATCCATACCGAAATGATCGGCAGACGCATTCGTGATAACCGCATGTTCGGGGTTAAAAACCATCAGTGATTTATCGGACTCGTCCGCCTCGATCACCGCCCAGGGTCCGGCACCTTTGCGGACCGATCCGATCCGCGTGTTCCCCGCATTCCAGCCGGCCACAGCCGCGCCGTTCACCACCAGCGGATCGAACCCCGCGCCCTCGAGCAGACACCCCAACATCGCCGTCACCGAACTTTTTCCGCACGTCCCCGTGACGGCGATCAGGCATCGGCCACGGACGAGGCGCGCCAGCTCCGCCGCCCGGTGAACCACCGGAATTCCTAACGCGTTCGCGCGAACCATCTCGGGATTGTCCGACTCGATCGCGCTGCTGATCACCAATCGCGACGTCTGCGGTGTGACGCCCGAACCGTCCTGCGGATAGAGCTTCACGCCCTGCCGGGACAGGCAAGACAACGTGCCCGTCATATCGCCCGCGTCCAGCAACCGGTCCGAACCGGTAACCGTCGAGCCCTGATCCAGCAGCGCCTGCGCCAACGCGCTCATGCCTACGCCGCCTATTCCCGACACATGCACCCTGTCACTCATCACACATTATTCTCCTGTTCCACACCGTCGCCAAGCCATGCCAAGCCGTCCTGCCGCCGCCGCGCGTAGAGCCATCCCGCAAACGCCAGCAAACCTCCAAACCATAACCACACCATCCACGGAGCCCACTTCACGATGCGGAAATGACTGCCCGGGCACGCCGAAGTCGCTTCGGCCGTCTTGACCATGACCAGCGTGAAGAAACCCGCCGCATGGTTGAAGGTCGAGGCGACCCAATCATTGACGCAACCCGCCGCAAGGCCGAGGCATCCGGCCACAACGACAAAAAAAGAACAGGGACCGATCACCAGATTCGCCAATAATCCGCCCGGTGTGAAACGGCCAAAATAATACGCGGTCAGAGGAACCGATGTAAGCCATGCCGCCAACGACACGGCAAACGAATCCGATACGAACCCGATCATCGCGGCCAGACCTCTGACCCGCCGCGCCCGCGCCTTTTCACCCCCGGCATCGAGCAGACGCGCGTGCGTCTCAAATCGGTCCACGCCGCACATGCGCTTGCCCGCCTCGCAGAATGGACGGCAAAACACCACCAAGCCCCCCATCACCGCGAATGAAAGCACACAGCCAATGTCGTATATCTGCCAGGGATGAATCGCAAAGACAATCAGCGCGGTCCCCGATAATGCCGCCAAACCGCTCGGTTTGCGTCCGGCCAACGGGGCCAGAAAATAAAGGACCGCCATCAGGCAAGCGCGCACCGCGCTGGGACGCGCGCCGGTCGTCACCGTATAAAACACCAGCAGCGGCGCCACAAACACCACCCAGTAAGGACGCGGCACGCCCAGTGTGGTGACCACCAGTACCAGCACGGCCGCCACCAATACAATATGAAGCCCTGAAATCGCAAACACGTGTATGGTTCCGGAATCCACAAAAACGCGTCTCATCTCAGGAGACATCGCGTGACGGCTTCCGAGCAGTATCGCTTTATTTAAGGAAGGAATCTCGCCCCAATCCTCGATGCCCGTCACCACACGCCCAACCGCCCGCCGTCGCGTGCGATCAATACGCGCCGTCCACGACATCATGTCCGTATCGGCCACTTTCCGAGAACGTTCTTCCCCCGCATCCAACGTCAGCATCGGCAGCCCGTCACGTCCTTTCCTGACTTTGCTCCGCCCCTTGAGCCGCCAAACCTCTCCGGGTTTGGGCGCACCGCGCCCATCGCGCGCCCCGAACCAGCCGATCTCGACCGGCAGATGACGACACGTAAACGAACCCGCCTCCGTCCGGAAGGCCTCCCCTCGAAACGTATACTTGGCGGAGTTGCCGCGCAGCGGCGTCATGACCACCTCCGGTCCCACACGACAGATGAAATCCTGACGCTGCGTCTGTTCCTTCCATTGGCCGACCTCCTTACGGCGTCCGTCGAGATCCCGCGCGGCATCGCACCACCCTAACGACACGATGAAAAGAGCAATCAACATGTTCCGCATGAGAGAACGCCGCATCCGAGCCAACGACAGTCCGCACATGACGGCCCCCCATGCCGCCGCGGGCCACACGCCAAACCGGTAACCGCACACTAATCCGACAAGGAACAAAGCGCACCCGCCCAGCAACGGTTGCCGCCGTTGCTGTTCCATAAGCGATGTTGCTGACCGACGGAACGGGTCCAAGACAGTCATGGGGGCAACGCCTTCCTCTTATGGCTTCACTTTATCATATCTTTATTCAGGAGCGCCAATGAATGCTTGCTGTGCTCCAAGACAATCAAGTATAGTTTAAAAAAAAGGAGAATCCCATGAAGAATGGATTATCACGCCGCCAGTTGCTTCGCGCCATCGCACAGACCGCCGCCGTGTGCGGCGTCGGCGCGGCCGCCCCCATTCGCGCCGCAGACAACAGACAATCGTCTGGCCTTACGGTCGGCATCTCGACCCTGGGATTCAGCGGCCACACCAATGCGGAACTCGCCAAAGAACTGTCGGCGGCGGGCTTCGGCACCATCCAGTTGTTCCTTCTCCAAAAAGACAGCAGTTTTTGGAAATACAACAGCCGCGCGGATGTCTCCAGCCTAACGCCGATACGCTGCAAAGAAATCGCCTCGACCTATCGGGATGCCGGACTTGACATCCACAGCATCGGCGTCTACACCAACCTCATGCATCCCGACGAAACCGAGCTTAAGGCTAACCTCGCCTATTTCGAAGCCATGATGGCGATCGGCGACCACATGGGCGTACACACGTTCGTCAGTGAGGCGGGACATTATTACGATGCGAAGGTGCCCGCGCCACACGTTCCGCAGGACCTTCAGGACGAAACTTGGCCGCGCATGGTCGCCACGGCACGAAAACTCGACGAGATGGCGGCGCGACATGACGCCAAGGTATTGTTCGAGCCCTATTTTCAAAGCTTCTTCGCAAGCGCGAAACGGGTTCGCCTCTTCGTTGAGGAAGTGAACTCTCCCCGCATCCGCGTGCTGCTCGATCCCGCGAATCTCATTGAACTGAACGACCTCAACGAGATGTTTCAGCAACTCGCGCCGTGGATCGACTGCCTGCACGCGAAAGACCGCAAGTATCACACGAACCGCGGCGTCGCGGCCGGCAAGGGCGATGTGGATTACAAAAAATTTGTTTCATTAGCGGCAACGCACACTCCCTCCGCGCCGCTCATTTTGGAATACGTGGGACCCACTGATTATCTCGATGCCAGAGCCCATCTCCGCAACGCCTTGCAGGCCTGCGGCATTCCCGAAAAGAAACGCTAAGTCCTGATTGGCGCGAAACCGGTTCCCGTATCACAAAACGCGAATCATGCTCCCGACATACGGGGAGAGATATCCAGCCGCATTCTGCGAAACGCGTTTCCCGTTGTAACGGATACGGTCGAGTTGATTGGGC
>CAZTDL010000169.1:0-8332 GCA_964612775.1 uncultured Lentisphaeraceae bacterium | reverse complement strand
CACTCCAGAAAACACGAGTACTATACCAGTTCCCGAGAGATAGGATGCGCCCCTTCGGTCCGGAGCGAAACGATTAGGCGGCTTCTCCTCCGCGCTCGTCGATCATGGCCTCGCCAATATTCAGACAGTCTTCTTTCAGGCGGCGGTACACATTGAGCAAATCCATCAGCGCCACGATCTTGAGGGGCGCGGCGTGAGGATGGTGATCCGTCAGCCGCTGGAGCTGGGCGGCACGGATGTCCTTGATTCTCTGCGAGATCTCGGATGACTCGGCATGCATATTCATGAGCACGTCCGGAGCGAAGGTTTTGCCTTTCCGGAAGGCGTCGGTCACCTTGTCGGCAAACTTGGTGCACAGATCATGGAGCGAAAGCATTTCGGTTTGGCCTTCATGCGATAGCGCCATATCGTTGTTTCGCATTTTCTGAATCATTTTCAACAGGGAGCGAACCTCATCGCTCACGGATTCATACTCGTCGGCCACGCGCAACAGCATGCGCGCGCGGTAGGCGACATCCAAAGGCAAATGCGCGGACATCACCTTGCCCAGAAAGTCGGAAACCTCGTGCTGGACTGTGTCAAGGTAGTCTTCCGCTTCGAAAATGCTGCGCTCGATGTCTTCGTTTTTCGCGTTGGCCAAGATGACCCTGAAATCGGTCAACATCTTTAGCGCGCTCGACGCCATTCGGTCGACTTCTTGGCGAGCCTGCTCCACAGCGATGACCGGAGACATTTTAAGAGGATCGATCCTTGTCAACCGCGGCTGTTCCGTCACGGGACTTCCCGGCACGAGTCGCCGGACGAGCGCGGTGAACAAGCCTAGAAACGGTATAAAGATACAGGTGTTGATGATGTTGAAACCGGTGTGCACGATGGCGATCGGAGCCGTGATATAAGGATAGACCGTGCCGCTCGCTGTCGTTTCCGGGGTCGTCATGGACGGAAAAAGGTGGTGTAGCAACGGTACAAAAACCGGCAGAAAGAGGGGCGCGAGTATCACGACGCCGATGCAGTTGAAGAGCGTATGCGCGAGGGCCGCCCGTCGGGCCTCGGTCGTCGCCGTCATGGCCGCCAGCTAGGCGGTGATGGTGGTGCCGATGTTCATGCCGAACACGATCGCGGCACCGGTCTCGAACGTGATCACGCCGTTGTAGGCCAAACTGATCGAGATGGCGGTGGCCGCCGACGAGGACTGGATGATGCCTGTGACGATGGTGCCGGCCAGTACGCATTTCAGCACGCCGAACAGGTTGTCCGCATGAAACATTTGGAACCACTGGATAAACTCGGGTTTGGTTTGCAGGGGTTTGAGTCCCGCGCTCATGAGATCGAGCCCGAAAAAAACCAAGCCCAGACCCAGAAAGGCGAGCGCGATATAACGAACTTTTTCCCGTTTTGAGAAAAGATAGAAGAGCGCGGCGAACGCAATAATGAGCATGCTCTGGTTGCCCAGTTTCGTGGGTAACAAGGCCACAATCCACGCGGTGACCGTCGTGCCGATATTGGCTCCGACAATCACGTTTACCGCTTGTTGCAGGGTCATGACGCCTGCCGTCACAAGGCCCACCACCATGACGGTGACGACCGAACTGGACTGCACGATACCGGTGGCGACCGCGCCCGTGGTGATGCCTGCGAAACGATTGCTCGTTACGGTCGCAACGATTTTTCGCAGGCGTTTTCCCGCGACGGCCTGCAACCCTTCCGAAAGCTGATTCATTCCCAAAAGGAAAATTCCGAGGCCCCCGGCGGTATTGATGAGAATCGAACAGGTTGAGACCATGGCAGCCTTTTGATGTAACGGGGATGAACATGCTTCCCCTGAATTTTTCATTTCAGAACGCGTCATGATTTTTAGCGCAACGGCGCGAAACAGTCAAGGCGTATGAACGGTCCGATGACGCGCCGACGAGGATTGAACCGCGATTTATTCGTTTGGAAAATATTGAAAAGAACGTGCTTGAGAATTCGCCCAAGAATCTGTTAAGGTGCATTCATTCGCAACGATTCGTTGTGTTCTGGGTGCGGGCGCTTTTTTGCGCTTGCAGGCAACGAGATGGTCGGGCCGCCATCCATTGAATTGCGCGTTAAGCGCAAATGAAATGGATGGTGCGCCATGCAAGACGAACCCTATGTGGAATATTCGAGTGAGGCGGGTTGCCTCATTCGTCTTTATTGGATGTTTTTAGGCAATGCGCTTTTGTTCATTCTGTTTGCCTGTTTGATTCAGAAGCACCCGAAATTCCCCTCTGTTTGGGATGTTTGCTATTTGTTGACGTTGGCCTCTCTTGTTGCCGCCCGTTACTTTGATGTCCGCCACTTGAAAGGCGAGACCAGCGACGGTGGCTCGCCGGCCACGATGAGCGATTGGCGGAGGTATTCCGTATTCCTCGCGTCAGGTGGCGCGGCCGCTTGGCTGGCGCTTCGTTTGTTGGCCCCCTTGGTCTGAGATCATTGGCCTTTGAACGCCAGCAAAGGGATCTGGCGTCAACTCACAAAAGAAGGTCGGCATGGCCGACGGAAAGTAAGGGTATGTTTTTACAAGGTTTGGTTCTTTTGGTTGCGGGCGTGAGCATCGTTTTTCTTTTTCTCGGTCTTTTGGTCGTGGTGGTGACGTTCAGCTCAAAATTTGTCACGCGGTTCAACGACCTCCTGCCGGATGATGGCCAGAAGGTAAAGAAAACCTCGAAAAAGACGACCTGTGCAGATGATGAAATCGCCGTTGCGATTGCCGCCGTGCTCGCGCATCAGGGTGCCCGATGATACGGCGCTAAACCCGGTGATGATGGATGAACGCTGACTCGCGGCTGCCGTTCAGTGCTCAATGCGTATAGGGCTGAGTCTCGTGACCGGAGTCAGAGGGCGTCGTCGATGACACCATGTGTACATGGAGGGGCATCGTCGTATCGAGATGCACGTCTCTCTGAGGGAACGCCATGACAATGCCGTGTTCTTCGAAGGAAGTCGCGATCAATCATGTGCCGGATGTCACTTGCCACCACGTCGAAATTGCATTTCAGCACCTCCACCCAATAGAGAAGATTGAAGGAGAGGCTGTTGTCGCCGAAATCGTTGAAGACGACGAGCGGTTTGGGATCTTTCATGACCAATCCGTGGCGGTCTGCCACCTCGGACAGCAATTGCGCGACGCGCCGGGTGTCTGAACCATAGGCCACACCGACTGTAATGACGAAACGCACCGTCCCGTTCGAATAGGTCCAGTTTGTCAGATTGTTTTCCAGCAAGGTGCTGTTTGGAATGAGGTTTTCGGTTCCGTCCCAAAGTCTAACGACGCTGGCCCGGATGCCGATGCTGGTGACTTTGCCCCGCAAGCCGGCCACATCCAATACGTCTCCGACCCTGAAGGGGCGTTCAAACAGAATGATGATGCCGCTGATGAAGTTTTTGAGGAGATTCTGTGTTCCGAAACCGATGCCGATGGCCAAAGCGCCGCCGGCGAAAGCGAAGATCGTCAGAGGAATTTTTACGGAGACCAGGCTGAAAATGACGAGAACAACCACAAAGATGACGTGTGACCACCGCCGTATCAGATTCGCTTGGTTGGGCTCGATCTTCAGATGCCGGATCGACAGCGTTTCAAGCCGTCGAGCGACATTTTTGGAAATTCCGTAGCCGATGAGCAGAATCAGACAGGCCAGGATGATTTTCCCGACCGGGATACCGCGTTGTCCCGTGATCTCCTGCCCTCCTACGGTGATCGTGTCTTTGACGACGAACAGCTCGAAATTCCATGCGCTGGCGGCGGCATTGGCTACCCGCGTTCGAACGTCCTGAATCTTTTTATTGAGCGGCTGGATTTTGCGGTCGCCATCGATCTCCTCTTTCCATTGCTGGACCAGGTTCTCGTTCTTTTCCAGTCCTTCTTGGACACGACGATAGGCTACGGCTTGTTGCTGGAAAGCCGCCAGGCGTTCCAGCGTCAAATCCTTGTTTGACTGTGAACCGGAGGCGTTTAAAAGACTGTTTTGCTGTTCGGCAATCTGGCTGTTCGTCAGTTCGATCTGCTGGGTATAGAAAGGCTTGGCGGCTTGGATGAGGTCGGCCAGTTTGTCTAAACGACGGTAAGCTTCCTGCATTTCTGACGGGTCATGTTTACTGAAAGCCAAGAAACGCATCTGCCACAACTGTTGTTCCGTGTCGAGCCCGCGTAAAAGTTGGCGAATGCAGGTGAGAATTTCCGTATTCGCCTGTACCTGCGTGTTGCGTGTTTCGACAATGTCTTGCAGTTTTCTGATCGCGCGCGGGTCGGAGAAGGCTTGATCTGTATTCTGCAGGGCCCGCTGAAGTTTTGCGCGGTCATCAGTCAGGTTTTGCTGGCTTTTCTCAAGTCGTGCGCTCGCGGGAAGCTCTTCCGTTTTCAGTCGCGCTTTGGCGTCGGCGATATGTTGGATCGCCTTGTCGAGGTCTTCCTGTTTGAAGCACATGTTTTGACTGGCGATCGTCAGCTGTTGCTGGGCGAACGCTAGCCGTTGGCGGTTTTCGTCCAATTCCTCAATCGCCTTTTGCCTCTTGGTTTCGAGCGTTGACACGGAGGCTGCCGCCGACTGACATCGTGTTTGTTCTAACTCCCTTAACCACATGAGACGGACTCCGAGGGGTGAATCCGCCTGTTTCTCAAGTTGTTCGTTGAGACGGCGCACTTTCCCTTCCGATGTCTCCAGCCGCGTGCCGATATCGGTCACGAGTTTCTCTAAAAACGCTTGTCCCGTTTCCGATATCTTGACCTTTTTTTTCAGCGATTGGACGGAGTCCCGCAATTCGTCCACAAGAAGCACGGAATAGGGGGGCGGTTCGGAAAAGCCCGTCCATGATCGCGCGGTACGTTGAAAGTCCTGTACCCGCTGTCGAAGGGTCTCGATGGCGGCCAGATCGTTGAGATGACTCTGATGAGTCTGGATCACATTTTTCAACAGCGAGCCGAATTCAACCACCTCGGCTTGCGTCGCGCCGGGAGGCAGATTCGTGGTGTTTTCGAAGCTCGCGAGAAAGCGGGTGTATTTCGCCTGTGTCTCGGCAAGGGTTTCGCGCAATTGCGACATGACCTTTTGCGGGGTGTCTGCGGCTGGAGATTGAGCGGCCGGTTGCGCGGGCAGCGCTGCGGTAACCGCTGACAATGCAAAGAGGTCCGAACAGAACAGGACCGCAAGCGCCAAACACCATCGGATACCGAAGACCCGATACTGTTTGTCCTGGATTTGAATCATGCGGACGATACCCCTTTTTAAATGGAATCGAAATGCCCCGTTTCGCCGACGCCGGATACGTAAATGGAAAACGTTTTCATTTTTTCACAATTCAGATGTCACATCAAGAGGGAAGGTCAGACGTCGCCGTGATGAAAATATGCGTTTCAGTCGGGATGCCGGCGAGTCTGCGTCGTCACGGCGATTATTTGATGTTTGCCGTTAAACGCGGTTGAGGTTTGTCGGGTTCAATGGGGGCGTGCAAATAAAGAAAATTAATAAATTAATAGAACGCGGCCGCTGCGCGTATCAAAAGTAACCCTAAACAACAAGGAACCGCTCATGAAAAAGCCGAACTTATCGATTCTGTTTTGCGTGTATGTCTTGCCGCTGTGGTCCGCGCCGGAAAAGGCGGCGTGGATGGAACTGCGCAAGGAGGCTGTCAACCGTCCGCGGTCGGTGATTTATTACGATGGCGGCGAGGAGCCTCTTTTCTGGCCGAAAGGCCAGCCTTTTTCGGTTCAGGCTTTCTTGGATCAGCGGATCGCGCCCCTGAAAGAGAGTAAAGTCGGCACGATTTTCTATGCGCCGGTCTCCGCCTTTAAGTTCCTTTCCGCACGGATACCGTCCGCCGATCTTGCTGTCCGTCAGCCGGAGGGATCGAAATGGTTGGCAAATAACACGAATGTGCTGGATGCGTTCATCGCGGCCGGCAGCGATCCGCTGAACGTGGTGGTGACCTGGAGTAAAATAAACGGGAAAGAGATTTTTGCAACGCTATGCCTGAACAATACGCACCACGGCACGGAGTATGATTTTGCAAAGCCGCCACCGCCTTATACATGGGATAGTTACCTTTTCCCGCCGTTTAAGATCCGGCATCCGGAAATGTTGTTGGGAAATTTAGGCAAGACGAAAGGCCGGAGCGTCGGTGGCGGAAACCCGCCTTATGCGGTTTGGAGCGGTGTGGACTATACGCACGCGGTCATACGGGATGCGTTCTTTGAAAATGCCCGCGATATCTGCGAGGGGTATGACATCGACGGACTGTGCCTTGACTTCATGAGGGACATGCAGCTTTTTAAATCCGTGGCGTGGGGCGAGAAGGCCAGTGGGGCTGAACGCAAACTGCTGTCGGATCTCATGCGCCGCATCCGCGGTGCTGCAGAGGAGGCCGGAAAGAAACGGGGTCGGCCGATCCTTATCGCTGTACGTGTGCCGGATTCGTTGCCGTACTGTAGGGATGTCGGCATCGACTTGGATGTGTGGATGGCTGAGAAATGGGTGGATCTCGTGATCGGCGGCGGCAGCTTTCAGCTTAATCCGTGGACCTACATGACCGCGCTCTGCAAAAAAAACGGTGTGAAGTTTTACGCCTCGCTTGACGAGAGCGGCATTTGGGTCGGGAATGACAGCGGCGGCGCTGTGGATGACGAGCGCTTGCCGCGTCAATGCCCGGAAACTTATCGTGCGCGTGTTGCCGAGGCGCGCATTGCCGGTGCCGACGGCGTGCTCTTCGCTAACCGCTTTGACGAAGACTGGCGGCGCGGCGAGATCAAGCATTATCGGAACTGGATGTGCGGCGAGCTGGCAGACATCAAAACGTTGAGCAAGCGGTATTTTGTGACTTACCGGCCTGTCGGTTATGCCGGGCGTTTTTTGAAGGAGTGGCGCGGCTATGCCACACTGGCTGAACTTTCCTCTCATCGCCCCGCAAAACTGAAATCAGGTAGTGCGGAGTATCCGCTTTACGTGTGGGATAATCTCGCGGAACTAAAAAAGGTTCAGATGATCCCGGCTCTTTTGCTTACGACTGAGGCGGTGATTCCGACCGATACCGATCTGGACGTCAGTTTGAACGGAAGAAAGTTGGAATTACTCAAGAAACAGGCCGGATGCCAAAAATTCGCGGTACCCCCCGAGGCGGTGAAATACGGCGCCAACAAAGTGCAGCTCAAGGCGAAGGGACGTAATAAGAGCGGTCTCGAGGTCGAGGTCAGAAATCTGGCGTTGGATGTGACGTTCGAATAGAAACGGAGGCGCCCATGAGTGACCCGATTGATGATGCGCTGAAAGAAATCGAAACGTTTTACAGTGACCGGTCTTATCGAGAACGGCTCAAGGTGATGGTGAGAGGAATCAAGGCGCCAAGGAATTCCAAGGCGTACAAAGAGGCGCTGATCGAAGTCCAGCGTCTGTCCGCACCCGTGCTGGCGGTCTGCCTGCCGGTGTTGGCGGTCTGCCTTTTGACTTTAATGCCGACGGACACGATGAGGGTCGGCCCTGTCATTGAGACTCGCGTGCTGGAAGCGGAAGAGTATAAGGAGCTCGAAGAAATCCGCGAGGACTTCGACCAGCCGCAGGAGACCGTCGATGACGAGAGGATGGATATCCCTATCAGCACGCCCCATGTTCATGTGGACGTATCGTTGGCTCCCGGTGAGAAGGTGAGTCCGCAGCCTCAACCGTTCGACGCCGTGATGGCGGTGAAGAGCCCGATGATTCTCAAAAACATATACGGATCTACGCGGCAGGCCGGTACGCGCGGACAGACGCTGAATCGCTTCGGCGGCGACAGGAACACCGAGGATGCGGTGATGCGTGCCTTGCGCTGGCTCAAAACCCGGCAGCGTCCTGACGGAGGCTGGGACGGTCAAAGCGAGGGGACGGGCAGCACCGGTTTCGCCATCCTCGCCTACCTTGCGCACGGCGAGATTCCCGGTTCGTCCGTCGAGTTCGGAACAACGGTGCAGCGAGCCGTTGAGTATCTGATGCGGCAGCCGCATCACGATCCCATGGCAACGCATGCTTTGGCTGAGGCGTATGGAATGACGCAGAATCCGAACCTCCGGCTGGTTGCCGAGAAATCGCTGACGGGCATGATCGACAAATTGCTTGTGACAACGTGGGGGCCGGGGCGGGACGGCGACGGCACCACCCGTCCCGATCTTTTGGGAATGGCGTTCGGTGTGATGGCCCTGCGTTCGGCCAAGCTCGCGAACCTTCGACCCAAAGGCATGGATGACGCGCTTAAGAGGCTGAAGGAGGGGTTCCTCGCGCAGGGGAACCGGGAGACGGGCGGCTTTTCGAGCGACCACTATGGTCCCCCCGGCCCAAACCACCGACGG
>CAZTDL010000168.1:0-8401 GCA_964612775.1 uncultured Lentisphaeraceae bacterium | reverse complement strand
AACGTTTTCGGCGGACAAGGTTTTCGGCTACAACACGCAGTTCAACGAGAATATGGATTTGAATCTGGAGTCGTTCGGTTGGCGCGCTCCCGGGTTCGATGACGCGGCGTGGTCCGCGCTTCATGCCGGCTTCGGTGTCATGTATTGTGAGGCAACGCGCGCGGCGGAAACGTTACGCGGCTTTCATGGCGGGAAGCTTAGGTACAGATACCATGGGAGGGCGGAATGATGAATGGGAAAGTGATGGCCATCAGCGACTGCGACCATGCGGACATGCTGGAAGAGCGGGAGGTATGCCGAAAGTACGGGCTCAGGTATGTGCAGTTCGCCTGCAAAACGGAGGAGGATCTGATCTGCGAACTCCCCGGGTATACCGCCGTAATTAACCAGTATGCGCCGTTTACCGAGAGGGTTTTTTTGCGGCGCTGCCGGATTTGCGAATGATCGTGCGTTACGGCGTGGGTGTAAACAACATTGACCTTGCAGCGGCTTCCCGCCATCATGTTGCGGTGTGCAACGTGCCGGACTACGGCGTGCAGGAGGTTGCGGGCCATGCTTTTGCCCTTATGATGTCCCTGACCAGGAAAACCATAAGGATGGACACATCCGTCAGGAGCGGAGAATGGGAATATGCCCTGAGCGTTCCTATCCACCGCTTTCGCCGTATGAGCTTCGGGATCGTCGGGCTGGGACGCATTGGAAGCTGCTATGCCGAAATGCTCAGGCCCTTCGGCGGACGGATTCTCGGCAATGAAATCAAGCCGGAGCTGAAGCTGCCGGATTTCGTCGAACGTGTGGATTTTGATACGCTGGTACGCGAGAGCGACGTCATTTCCATCCATTGCAACCTGGAGACTTCGGAAAACCTGTTCAATCTGGACGTAATGCGCAATATGAAGCAAGGGGCTTATCTCGTCAACGTATCCCGGGGCGGGATCGTCAACGAGGATGACCTCGCTTTCGCGCTCAACGCGGGTATAATCCGCGGCGCGGGCATCGATGTGACCGTGAAGGAGCCTCTTCCCAAGGACAGTCCGCTGCGCAGCGCGAAGAATATCGTCCTCACGCCGCATATGGCATGGTATTCCGAGGAATCATCCTCCGATCTGAAAACCAAAACCGCCGAGGAAGCGGCCCGTTTCCTGACCGGAAAGCCGCTTCTAAACCAACTGAACCGATTTTAGGCGGCGTATGTAAGTCCCGTTAAACGCTCAACCTTTTTGCGGATGTCGTATAAAGTCTCCGCCGATTACACAAAACGATTGGATGAAAGGAAAAATCTGGATTATGAAGGCAATTGTTTTTACCGCACCGAACTGCGTTGAAATGCGTGAGCTTCCCATGCCTGCCGTCAAAGAAGGCTGGGTGCTTATCAGGGTTTCCAACGCGGGAATCTGCGGAAGCGACCTGACCATCTTTCTTGGCGCGCATCCCCGCGCCAAAGCGCCGCTGGTGATGGGACACGAATTTTCCGGGTGTCTGGAGCAGGACATTCCAGGCATAAAGAAAGGGACTCTTGTCACCGTCAACCCCCTGCTGTCCTGTGGAAAATGCGAACCCTGCCTGAGCGGCAACGCGCATGTGTGCAAGTCGCTTAAGCTGCTGGGCATTGATTGCGACGGGGGCATGGCGGAATACGCCGTGGTGCCGGCCGATATGATCGTCCCCGTTCCCGAGGGCGTTTCCTCCAGACTGGGGGCCTTTATCGAGCCCGTCGCTGTCACGGTTCATGCCGTCCGCATGGCACAGTTCCTGCCCGGCGACAATGCCCTAGTGTTCGGTGCGGGCGCGATCGGCATGGCGAGCGCCATAACGCTCAAACAGTTCGGCGCTTCCTCAATCACGATCTGCGAACCCAATCCCGTACGCGTGCGTCTGGCGGAAAGCCTGGGTTTCCACTGCCTGCAGAGCGGCCCCGAGCTTCTTGATAGACTGATGGCGGAAACCGGCGGCAACGGCTATGATTACGTATTCGACTGCGCGGGCCATCAGTCCGTTGCGGATATCCTGCCCGACGTGGTGAAAATCCGCGGGAAAATAGAAATCATAGCGGGCTATAAAAAGCCGCCCGTGATGAACTATCAGAAGGGTATGTTCAAGGAATTTTCCATCCAGTTCACCCGCGTATACCGCCATAAGGATTTTCAGATTGCCGCCGGTCTTACGGCCAAAGAACCGCTGTATGAGAAGCTGATTAACTACGAACTTCCGCCGGAAGAGGCAAAGAAGGGCTTTGCGCTGCTGACGACGCCCACGGACGCCGTCAAAGTGATGTATAAATTTTAAGGAGAAACAACAGGCTATTCGATATTAAAGGGAAAAATGCAGTCGTGACCGGCGCAAGCCGCGGATTGGGGCTCGGCATTGCGGAAGGCTTTGCGCAGGCCGGTGCGAACCTGATCCTGATTTCCCGCCATATGCCCGAGGAGGTTCTCTCAAGGCTGCAAGGTTACGGCGTAAAGGTCGAGGCATATTCCTGCGATCTTTCCATGCCCGAAAACATTCCCGCGCTGGTGAAGGAGATCATCGGCAAATGGGGCCGCATCGACATCCTCGTGAATAACGCCGGGGCGCAGCGCAGGAACGACTGCGTGGATTTTACGGACGAAGACTGGGATTTCGTCGGCAACGTCAACGAAAAGAGCGTGTTTGTCATGTGCCGTGAACTGGGCCGCCACATGCTGCAAAACGGATATGGGAAGATCATCAACTTCGCGTCTCTGCTTTCCTTCCAGGGAGGGTTCCGCGTACCGGCTTACGCAGCGAGCAAAGGCGCTGTGATGCAGTTTACGAAGAGCCTTTCCAACGAATGGGCCGGCCGAGGCGTAAATGTCAACTGTATTGCCCCCGGCTATTTCAACACGGAAATGAATACCGCGCTCATCAATGATCCCGTACGCCGCGAGCAGATTACCGTGCGCATTCCCGCCGGAAGATGGGGCGAGCCATCCGATCTGGTGGGCACGGCGATTTATCTTTCCAGCCAGGCCTCCGATTATGTCAACGGAATCACCATCCCCGTGGACGGCGGATGGCTCGGCCGCTGACGGATGTTCACGTAAAAAGAAAGACTGACGACGATGAAGAAAACGATGCTCTGCCTCGTGGCAGTGCTGGCAGCGGGGACGCTGGCGGCAGGGGAATTCAATGTCATGGATTTCGGGGCGAAGGCCGACCGGAAGACGAACGATACGAAGGCGATCCAGGCGGCGATCGACGCCTGTACCGCCGCGGGCGGCGGACGCGTGCTGTGTCCTTCGGGTACGTATTTCGTCGCGCACCTCGACCTCGAGAACAACGTGGACCTGCACCTCGCGAAGGGTTGCGTCCTCATGGGGTCGCTGAATGTGGACGACTACAAGGAACGCTTCTGCAAGCCGAAGGACCGCATCTGGGGCGTCCATTCGATTCTCGGCGCCTGCGGCGTCACGAACATCGCCGTCACGGGCGAGGGCACCGTCTATGCGCAGGGGCTGCGGATCATGTACGACGACTCTCCCGCGAACGGAGGCATCCACGAGGAGCACCTCACGATCATCGAGGGCGCTTCGCGCGCGAAGCTCCTCGTCTTCGAGGGCTGCGAGAACGTGGTCGCGAAGGACTTCACCGTGAAGGACAGCGCGAGCTGGACGCTGCACTTCTCCGGCTGCCGGCACCTGCTGGTGGACGGCGTGAAGATTCTCAACCACCAGCGCGCCTGCAACGTGGACGGCGTCGATCCTGACTGCTGCATCGACATGACCGTCCGGAACTGCTACATCACCTCCGGCGACGACGGCGTGGTGGTGAAGTGTATGGAGAGGACCGCGAAGAAGTTTGGTCACGGCTGCGAGAACATCGTTGTCTCCAATTGCACCATTTATTCGACGAGCGCCGCCCTCAAAGTGGGCACGGAGACGTGGGCGGACGTGAGGAACGTCCTGTTCACGGACTGCGAGATTCACGATTCGTCCCACGCCCTCGCGGTCTACGCGCGCGACGGCGGTCGCGTGGACGGCGTCACGTTCCGCAACATCCGCGGCAACGCGCGCGCGTTCAAGAACACGCGCGGCCAGCGCAACGGTTTCGGCTGGTGGGGCAAGGGCGACTTCATTTGCGTCACCGCCGGTCCCCGCCGCCTCGGCATGCCGCCTTACGATTTCGGGTCGATCAGGAACGTCCGTTTCGAGAACCTCGATCTCACGGCCGAGAGCTCCGTCTACGTGGTGGGCCGCGCGAAGTCCCCCGTGGAAAGCGTCTCCTTCCGTAACTGCCGCTTTCACCTCAAGCGACAGGGCGTGGTGCCCACGGGCCGTTTCGACGAAACACCCTCGGACGACACGGGGCTCGAACTCTCCCACACGATTCCGGGTCTCTTCTTCCGCTGGACGAAGGGCGTCGCGGTGGAGGACGTCACGGTCGACTGGTCGACCGACCGCGAGGAGGCGTGGGCCGGCTGGATGGAGGTGGAGGATTCCGCCGACGTCACCGTCGCCGGTGGCAAGGGTTCCGTGTTCCGCAAGGACGCGCCGTGGTTATCGTCGCGCCGTTCGGAGAACGTCGCCGTGAACGGCGTGAAACTCGCCGATTCGGGTGATACGCCCGTCGTGAATGACGGCCGCGCGGTGCGGTAGGCGGATGGTGACGCCAGGCGGAACGGGACGGGTTTCTTTCTCGCGGTCTGGGCGGCGTTCGCTTCGTTCGGAACGGTTTCCGCCGTCCCGCGCAGTCCGTCAAATAGAAAAGACACCGTAGGTTTTTTGGGGGGATTGTCGATCCGTCAAATGCTGGACACTGAGAGAGGCTGGCGGACAGGATGTAGGCCCGTTGGCGAGGGGGTCTGCGTTGTTCCGCGCCCCGGCCCGACGGTATTCCGGCGTGCCGGGGCGCGGAACACGGGCTTGTTGCCCTTGCGCCTCGCGCCAGGCACGCCCTGTCGAGCGGCGTGGCGGGCCTCTTCGTCTTCGAGACGATGCGCTTGCAGGGGCGGAAGAGGTCGTTGTACAGCGATATCTTGGCGCACAGGGCGTCCATGTCCCTCTTGAGCTCGAGGCGGTCGATGCGCCCGTAGCCGAAGTACTCGCGCGCGACGGAGGCGTTCTTCTGCTCCACGCGGACGTTGTCGTTCTTGTTGCCGTGAGCGGGAACGGGAACGCGGCCTCGGCGTCGGCGAGGGCATCCTTAGTCGCGGCGGCGCCGCGGTTCCAGACGCCGCGCAGCTCCGTCCACTGCGTCAGGCGGTCGGTGACGGTGAGGCCCCAGAAGAAGTTGCCGCCCATGTCGCCCCCGTAGAGCGCGACCGTGTCGACCTGCATGTCGCCGGGTGCGGCGGCCGCAACCGGAGGATGCGCTCCATCGTCGACGCGCTCATGCGCAGAACCTGCTCCGCAACCGTCCGGCGACCGTTTTGAGATACTGGGGCGTCATGCGTCCGGACGCGCGCCACAGCCGGACGGCAAGCGCCTCCGCATCGGGCGTGTACGTCTTCCCGCGCCCCCTGTGCTCCCTGTACTTCCGGTTGCCGGTGAGCAGCTTGATGGCGTGCTTCCGGTCCGCGCCCGTGACCGCGCAGAAATCGTCGATGGCGGCGGTCTTGGCCTTTCTGCTTTTCAAGACCGAATAGGCGCGGCGTTTTGCGCCGACGTATTCCGTCGTGGCCTTCCGTGACATCTCGTTCCTCATGGGTGCCGATTCTACCACGGTGTCCGGTATTTGACGGATGCGCCAGATTTTCAGAACCCGCTTTCTCGGCTACGGTGTCCATGACAATGACATACCGCGACCCCCCGTTTGCATCCCCGTCTTTCTTGACTATCGGGACTGAGTATGGTTCACTATTTCCCTTTTCTGCTCCTGCTGTGCCCAGACTTGACGGGATGTCGGGAGTCCCCGTGCCGAGACGTTCCGTCCGAGCCGCGCAAACCGAAAGGAAGCATACGTGATGTTTAGCAAAAATAAACCCAAGACCCCGGACGCAGGCGAGACGCCTGAGGTCGTCCCCGTGTCTGCTGAGCCTGTTCCTGAGCAGCCGGAACAGCCCGCGCAGAAAGCGGAGGAGCAACCTCCAGAGGCGATTTCCGCCGAGCCGGCCAAACCCTCTCCCGAAGCGGTGGAATTGGCCGCTTTCAAAGACCGTTATGTGCATCTGATGGCGGATTTCGACAACTATCGTAAACGCCAGAACCGTGAGCGCGAAGATCTTGTCAAACGGGCCAACGAGGATTTGCTCGGTGATTTGCTTCCGGTGGTCGATCATCTTGAACTCGCTTTGAAAAAGGCCACGGACAAGAATGATCCGGTTATGACGGGCGTGAAAATGGTCTATGATCAGTTTATGGCTTTGTTTGAGCGTTATGATATGAAGCCGATTGATGCCAAAGGCCAGCCCTTTGATCCGGCTTTTCATGAGGCGCTCTCGCAGATGAGTTCGGCGACGGTGCCTGCCCACATGGTTCTTGACCAGTTTCGCCGCGGGTGGATGCTGGCCGGTCGGCTCCTGCGCCCGTCGCAGGTGATCGTTTCTTCCGGCGCGCCCGATACGGAACAGGCCGAATCCGAGAACGAAAGCGTTGCCGACTGAATTCTTCCGCTTCTTTTCTGTTGTTTGTCTATTCTCTAGTTGTGATTGCCTATGTCTACCAAACGTGATTATTACGAGGTGCTCGGTGTCAGTAAAAGCGCCTCTGCCGACGAGATAAAGAAAGCTTATCGCAAGCTTGCGATGCAGTACCATCCGGACCGCAATCCTGACAACAAAGATGCGGCGGAAAAATTTAAAGAGGTCTGCGAAGCTTACGAGGTCCTGAGCGACACCGACAAACGCCAGCGTTACGACCAATACGGGCATGCCGGTATGAAATCCGCCTTCGGTCCCGGCGGCTTCGACTTCGGACGTGATTTTTCGCATATGGAGGACATGGATCTGCAGGATATTCTGGGCAGCATGTTCGGCGGCGGATTCGGCGATATCTTCGGCGGAGGCGGCGGACGCCGCCGTTCGCGTAATCCCAATGCTTCCCAGCGGGGCGACGACTTGCGTTTTGACCTTGAAATCGATTTCGAGGAGGCGCTTTTCGGCTCTGAACGCGAGGTTGACCTGAACGTTAATGACGCCTGCCCGATCTGTCATGGCGCCGGTGCCGAGTCCGGTTCCGCGCGCGAAACCTGCCGCCAGTGCGGCGGGCACGGCGTGGTCGTGGTGGGTGGCGGGTTCATCCAAATGCGTCAGACGTGCCCCGTCTGCCATGGGGAAGGCACGATCATCCGCAATCCCTGTAAGAAGTGCGGTGGCACGGGGCGTGTCAAGACGCCTCGCCATATCGCCCTGCGCATCCCTAAGGGCGTCGAGACCGGTTCGCGTCTGCGGCTTTCCGGAAAAGGCGAGAGCGGCCTGCGGGGCGGTCCCTCCGGCGATCTCTATGTCGTGCTTCATGTGCGTGAGCATGACGTGTTTACGCGGCAGGACGACGACCTTTCCTGCAACGTTCATGTTTCGCCGGTGGTGGCTGCCCTCGGCGGCGAGATTGAAATCCCAACGCCCGATGGTTTCGCCCGCATCAAATTGCCCGCAGGCACGCCGAACGGCAAAGTCTTTCGGCTGCGCGAAAAGGGGATGCCAAGCCTCGAGGGCGGCATCGGTGACCTCCATGTGCGCATTGACATCGAAGTCCCCTCGCATTTGTCTTCGAAGCAGAAACGCGCGCTTGAGGAGTTCGCGTCGCTTGCCTCTTCCGACAATTTCCCGGATGCCGCAAAGCAGGGTAAGGCTATCGAAACGTTCTTTGCCCGTCGCGATGCTTTGCGCAAGCATGCCGACAAATAGGATGGTGGGCCATGCACCGTTGTCTTGTCACTGCCGAACAGTTGCTCGCAGAAGCCTGCACGCTCGGCCGCGATGAGGCTTATCACCTGCAAACGGTACTGCGCGTCAAGCCCGGCGAACGTGTGACGTTCTTTGACGGTCAGGGGCATACGCGGCTTTCCGTCGTTGAGGCCGCCGAGAAGCATGGGCTGTCTTTGACCGCTGAGGGACCGGTGCGGGTGCATTCGCGTCCGCTGTGCCATCTCACGCTGTTCGCCTGCGTCAGCAAGGGCAACCGTATGGATTGGACCGTTGAGAAAGCGGTTGAACTCGGCATCAGCCGGATCGTGCCGGTCATCTCCGACCGCACGATCGTGCGTCTTGACGCGGATGAGGGTGTTGCCAAGACAATCCGTTGGTCCCGCGTGGCGGAGGAAGCCGCCCGTCAGTGCGGTGCCGTTTGGCTGCCGGAAATACTTCCGCCCGTTTCTTTCAAGGCGTGTTTGCCGTTGCTGGCTTCGGCGCACCCCGTTTTTGTCGCGGCGCTTTTGCCGACGGCGGGGCCGTTGCGCAACGCAATCGCCGTTCATGCCGAACCGCCGCAACAGGCTGGCTGGTTCG